>NZ_JBOHCV010000050.1:0-8258 GCF_050698815.1 Streptomyces sp. | reverse complement strand
GTTCTCACGGGGTTCACGGGAGCCAGTGCCGTGACCGGCAATGTTTGCCCGTCAAGGAGCGTCGTCCAGCATGGGGTCTCCCCGGGCCGCAGGCCCAGGGGACGCCGATCGCAAGGCGGCCGGAAGTCCTTGTAGCGGAGCTACCAGGGCTTTCGGCCAACGCGGCGAGGGCGCGCGATGGGCGGCGCGACAGGGCAAAGCTTGACGGGAGGGGCACAATCGTCCTGCACATGCCGTCGTGGGCCCCGCCGCAGGGACACCGCGACGTGCGGCCCTGCCGAGTGCCTGCGAGGTGACCCGTGCCCACACCGGCTCCCGACCCCGCGCGGTCCGCCCTGCCCGGGCCGGCCGTACTCTCCGGTGACTCCGACGCCGGCAGCGTCTCCGGCGCCGCCGGGCTGCGCCGGAGGCGCCGGCAGCTGGGGCGCGTCCGCTGGCCGCAGCGGGTCTTCGCCCAGGTGCTCCTGACGCAGCTGGCCATCGCCACCGGCGTCACCGCGCTGGCCACCGGACTCTTCCTCGCCCCGCTCAGCGACGAGCTGGATGACCGGGCGATGGACCGGGCCCTGGCCATCGCCCAGACGACCGCGGCACAGCCCGGCCTCGCCCCGCTGCTGGCCTCCCCGGCCCGGCCCTCGGTCCACGGCCCGGTCCAGCGGCGGGCGGAACGGATACGGAAGGCCACCGGCGCCGGCTACGTGGTGGTCATGGACGAGAAGGGCACCCGCTGGTCCCACCCCCGGCACGGGCGGGTCGGCCGGCACGTCTCCACCGATCCCGGCCGCGCGCTCGCCGGGCACGAGGTGCGGCACATCGACGAGGGCACGCTCGGCCGGTCGGCGCGCGGCAAGGTGCCGCTGCGCGACGAGCACGGCGGAGTCGTCGGCGCCGTCTCCGTCGGCATCGCCTACGACGGAGTGCGCGACAGGCTGCTGGACCAGGTGCCGGAACTCCTCGCGTACGCGGGCGGCGCGCTCGGAGTCGGCATGCTGGCCGCACTGCTCGTCTCCCGACGACTGCAGCGCCGGACTCACGACCTCGCCTTCTCCGACATCTCCTCGCTGCTGGACGAGCGGGAGGCGATACTGCACGGCATCCGCGAGGGCGTCGTCGCCCTGGCCGCCGACGGCCGTATCCGGCTCGCCAACGACGAGGCGCAGCGGCTGCTGGAGCTGCGCCCGGAGGACACCGGGCGTCCGCTCGCCGAGGCGCTGGGGCCCGGGCGTACCGCCGACGTGCTGTGCGGCAGTGTGACCGGCACCGACCTGCTCACCGTCAGCGGCGGCCGGGTCCTGGTCGCCAACCGGATGCCGACCGGCGACGGCGGCGCGGTCGCCACCCTCCGCGACCGTACGGAACTGGAGCTGCTGGGCCGCGAACTCGACGGCTCCCGCGGACTGATCGACGCCCTGCGCGCACAGGACCACGAACACGCCAACCGGATGCACGTCATGCTGGGCCTGCTGGAGCTGGGGCTGCACGAGGAGGCCCTGGAGTACCTCAGCGAAGCGGTCGGGGTGCACCGGGCCACGGCCGAGCAGATCGCCGAGCGGGTGCGGGACCCGCTGCTGGCCGCGCTGCTGGTGGGGAAGGCGACGGTGGCGGCCGAGCGGGGTGTCGCGCTGCGCCTCACACCCGACACGCGGCTGCCCGACCGGCTGGTCGACCCGCGCGAACTGGTGACGGTGCTGGGCAATCTGGTCGACAACGCGCTGGACGCGGCGGCCGGTTCGGCGGACCCGTGGGTGACCGTGGAGCTGCGTACGGACGGCGGCGCGGCTGGTGCCGACGGCACCGGCGCCACCGTGCGGGTCGCCGACAGCGGCCCCGGCATCCCCGGCGAACGGCGCGAACTGGTCTTCACCGAGGGCTGGTCCACCAAGGACCCGCCCGCGCACGGCCGGCGGGGCCTAGGGCTGGCGCTGGTGCGCCGGCTGGCAGAGCGCCACGGCGGAAGTGCGCGGGCCGGCGAAGCGGCGGAAGGGGGCGCGGAGTTCACTGTCGTACTCCCCCAGGCGCTCCACCCGGGCACCGGGCGTCAGTCGCCGGCCGAGCCGCTCACGCCGCACCCGCACCCGTGAGCGACCGCACCTCCGTCTCCGCGTGCTTGGCCTCGTCGGCGGGTTCGCGCGAGGTGACGGTACCGAGCCAGCCCGCGAGGAAACCGAGCGGAATGGCGGCCAGACCCGGGTTCTCCAGCGGGAAGACGGCGAAGTCGAGCCCGGGGAAGAGCGCGCCCGGCCGGCCGGAGACGACGGGGGAGAGCACGACGAGTGCGATGGCCGGCAGCAGCCCGCCGTAGACCGACCACACGGCGCCCCGGGTGGTGAAGCGACGCCAGAAGAGGGCGTAAAGCAGCACGGGCAGATTGGCGGCGGCGGCGACGGCAAAGGCGAGGCCGACCAGAAAGGCGACATTGAGGTGCTGGGCGAGCAGTCCGAGTCCGATCGCCGCGGCGCCGACTCCGACCGCGGCGATCCGGGCCACGCCCACCTCGCCGCGATTCCCGCGCTTGCTGAACGAGGCGTACAGGTCGTGGGCAACGGACGCGGAGGACGCGAGGGTGATGCCCGCGACAACCGCCAGGATGGTGGCGAACGCGACGGCGGCGACGACGGCGAACAGCACGGAGCCGCCGGTCGAGCCCGCTCCCCCGCCCAGCTCCATCGACAGCAGCGGCACGGCGGTGTTGCCCGCCGGGTCGGAGCCGCGCACGGTGCCGCTGCCCAGCACGGCCGCGGCGCCGAAACCGAGGACGATCGTCATCAGGTAGAACGCACCGATGAGGCCGATCGACCAGACGACGGAGCGGCGGGCGGCACGGGCGGTGGGGACGGTGTAGAAGCGGGAGAGGATGTGCGGCAGCCCGGCCGTGCCCAGTACGAGCGCGAGGCCGAGGCTGATGAAGTCCAGTTGATGCGTCCACCCGCCGCCGTAGCGCAGCCCCGGGGCGAGGAAGTCCCGGCCGTGGCCGCTGCGTTCGGCGGCGGTGCTCAGCAGCGCCCCCAGATCGCCGCCGAAGCGCACCAGCACCAGCACCGTCAGTGCGAGGGCGCCCCCTAGCAGCAGCACCGCCTTGACGATCTGGATCCAGGTGGTGGCACGCATGCCGCCGCAGGAAACGTAGACGACCATCAGCGCACCGACGCCGATCACCGTCCATGAGCGCGCCGCACCGCTCGCACCGCCCAGCAGCAGCGCCACCAGGCTGCCCGCGCCGACCATCTGCGCGACGAGGTAGAGCACCGAGACGGTCACGGAGGAGATGCCCGCGGCGATCCGGACGGGACGCTCCCGCATCCGGGCGGCGACGACATCCGCAAGCGTGAACCGGCCGCAGTTGCGGACGAGTTCGGCGACGAGCAGCAGCACCACAAGCCAGGCGACCAGGAAGCCGACGGAGTAGAGCATGCCGTCGTAGCCGAACAGGGCGATGACTCCGGAGATGCCGAGGAAGGAGGCCGCCGACATGTAGTCGCCGGCGATGGCGAAGCCGTTCTCCAGCGGGCTGAAGAGCCGGCCGCCGGCGTAGAACTCCTCCGGCGAACCGTGACGTCTGCGGCTCGCCCAGGTCGTGATGGCGAGGGTGACGGCGATGACGGCGACGAACAGCAGCAGCGTCAGCGTCTGGTGGCTGCCGGTCACCGCACGCCCTCCCACGCGGCGCGGGAGGCGGGCGCCGTCTTCGTCCTCGGGCGGGCGGTGGAGTGGGACCGGGCCATGTCCTGCGTCTCCCAGCGCAGTTCGAGCGCGAGCCGGTCGCGCCGCAGGCGTGCGTGGCGCACGTAGGCCCAGGTGAGCAGGAAGGTGCTGGCGAACTGCGCGAGCCCGGCCGCCATCGCGACGTTGAAGACCCCGGCAACGGGGCGGGCCATCAGCCCCGGCGCGGTGGTCGCGGTGACGACGTAGGCGAGATACCAGGCCAGGAAGGCGACGCTGGCGGGCAGCACGAAACGGCGGTAGCGGCTGCGCACCTGCTGGAAGGCGGCGCTGCGCTGAACCGTGAGATAGACGGCGGCGTCCGCATCGCAGGGCTGCGGGGGCGGCCGCCGCCGGGAAGAACCGTTCCGGCCCGGGGAAGAACCGTTCCGGCCCGGGGCCGCGGGCAGGGCGTCGTGGTCACCCCGGCCGGAGGCGAGGGCGTCGTACCAGGGGTCGTCGGGGGGCATGCCCAAGGATGGGCAGAGGCACAAGATCACGGACGGGGCATCCCGGACTGTTCACCCCTTCAGGTGACGTACCCGGCTTTCCGGTATGCCCCGGCCGGTCCGGGCTCCGCTCAGACGTCGATCCGCGAGCGGTCCAGCGTCGCGGCCGAGGAGCTGATGAACTCCCTGCGCGGCGCCACGTCGCTGCCCATCAGCAGGTCGAAGGCGGTCTCCGCCGACTCAAGGTCGCTGATGTTGATGCGGCGCAGCGTGCGGTGGCGCGGGTCCATGGTGGTCTCCGCGAGCTGGTCGGCGTCCATCTCACCCAGCCCCTTGTAGCGCTGGATCGAGTCCTTGAAGCGGACCTTCGTACGCTCCAGTTCCAGCAGCGTCTGGCGCAGCTCGCTGTCGGAGTAGGTGTAGATGTACTTGTCCTGGCCCTTCTTGGGGCTGACCAGCTCGATCCGGTGCAGCGGCGGCACGGCCGAGAAGACCCGGCCTTCCTCCACCATCGGCCGCATGTAGCGCTGGAAGAGGGTGAGCAGCAGGCAGCGGATGTGGGCGCCGTCCACGTCCGCGTCGGCGAGGAAGATGACCTTTCCGTAGCGCGCCTGGTCGATGTCGAAGGTCCGCCCGGACCCGGCTCCTATCACCTGGATGATCGAGCCGCACTCGGCGTTCTTGAGCATGTCGGAGACCGAGGACTTCTGCACGTTGAGGATCTTGCCGCGGATCGGCAGCAGCGCCTGGAACTCCGAGTTGCGGGCCAGTTTCGCGGTGCCCAGCGCCGAGTCCCCCTCGACGATGAACAGCTCGCTGCGGTCGACGTCGTCACTGCGGCAGTCGGCCAGCTTGGCCGGCAGCGAGGAGGACTCCAGGGCGGTCTTGCGCCGCTGTGCCTCCTTGTGCTGACGGGCGGCGATGCGGGTACGGGCAGCGGCGACGATCTTCTCCAGCACGGCCCGCGCCTGCTGCTTGGCGTCCCGCTTGCCCGAGCCCAGGAAGCCCTTCAGCTCCTTGGCCAGTACCTGCGCGACGATCCGGGACGCCGCCGAGGTGCCCAGCACCTCCTTGGTCTGCCCCTCGAACTGCGGCTCCGCCAGCCGCACGGTCACCACCGCCGTCATGCCCTCCAGCGCGTCGTCCTTGGCGACGTCGTCCTCGGCGACGCGCAGCATCTTGGCCGAGCGCAGCACCTCGTTGACGGTCTTGGTGACCGACCGTTCGAAGCCGGTGACGTGGGTGCCGCCCTTGGGAGTGGCGATGATGTTGACGAAGGACTTCAGCATCGTGTCGTAACCGGTGCCCCAGCGGAGTGCGATGTCGACATCCAGCTCCCGCTGCACCTCAGTGGGGATCATGTGCCCCCGCTCGTCGAGGACGGGCACGGTCTCCTTGAAGTTCCCCTTGCCCTGCAGGCGCAGCACATCGCAGACGGCCTTGTCCTGAGCCAGATACTCGCAGAACTCACTGATGCCGCCGTCGTAGCGGAAGACCTCCTCGGAGACGCCGTCGGGACCGCGCTCGTCCCGTACGACCAGCGTCAGGCCGGGCACGAGGAAGGCGGTCTGCCGGGCACGGGCGTACAGCGTGTCCAGCGAAAGCCTGGCGTCCTTGAGGAAGATCTGCCGGTCCGCCCAGTAGCGCACACGGGTGCCGGTGCGGTTCTTGGGGAGCTTCTTGCCCTTGAGCAGTCCGCTGGAGGGGTCGAACGGGGCGTCGGGGCCCGATTCGGTGAAGATGCCCGGGACGCCGCGGCGGAAGCTGATGGCGTGAGTACGGCTGCCGCGGTCGACCTCGACGTCCAGCCGCGCGGAGAGCGCGTTGACCACGGAGGCGCCGACACCGTGCAGACCGCCGGAGGCCGCGTACGAGCCGCCGCCGAACTTGCCGCCCGCGTGCAGCTTCGTCATCACGACCTCGATGCCCGACAGACCGGTCTTGGGCTCGGCGTCGACGGGGATGCCGCGGCCGTTGTCCCGTACCTCGACCGAGCCGTCCTCGTGCAGGGTGACGTCGATCTTGTCGCAGTGGCCGCCGAGCGCCTCGTCGACGGAGTTGTCGATGATCTCCCAGAGGCAGTGCATCAGGCCACGGCTGTCGGTGGAGCCGATGTACATGCCGGGGCGCTTGCGCACCGCCTCCAGCCCCTCGAGAACGAGCAGGTGCCGCGCGGTGTAATTGGATCCACCGTCCCGGTCCGCCCCGGTGAGCAGAGCGGTGGACGGCTTGGAGTCCCCAGTGCCGGAGGCCAGGGTGGGGTCGGCGGTCACGCGGTTCGCTCCTCGCTGAATTCTGCTTGTGATGGCTGGTTGCCGCGTCAGAGGGTACCGAGACTGCAGGACAGAGCGTGCCGCGCCACCCAGGAAGGGGTACATGCTAGCCCACGCTCGATCTCGTGTTCGATAACTCGGATGGGTGACGCGCACATCACGTTCCCTTTGGCGCATGAACCATTTAGGCTCCGGGCACGTCCCCTTCAACAACGGGAACACCGCAGAGCCAAACAACTACACAACGGCACTAAATAGACATGAAGACCAAGCAATCCACGCAATACGGCTCATTCGCCGCCACCCGGCACCATGCAGCCGCCTCGAGGAGAGATTCTCGGGGAATCGCCGAGAGCGGGAACGTTTTCGGCCTGGTTGGATGTTGACCCTGGTACGACAGCTCGTCGAGCTAGAGAAGAGGCGACGTGACTACTGTTCTGACCCCCGCGACTCCGTTGACGGCCGCCGATCGCTGCGACCGCTGCAACGCCCAGGCGTACCTGCGCGTCGTTCTGCTCAGCGGCGGAGAGCTGCTGTTCTGCGCCCACCATGGCCGCAAGTTCGAGCCGGAGCTCAAGAAGATCGCCGCGGAGATACAGGACGAGACGGAAAAGCTCACCGCGGCTCCCGCGAATGCGGAAGCGGCGGAAGGCTGAGCGGCTGACCTGACACAACGTCCCAATCCGACGAGCTCGGACCGGCCGAGGGCCGGAATCGGTGGGCGGTCATCCGGCGTTGCCGGGTGGCCGCTCTTCGCTTTTTCGAGGCTTCCGCTCTCAGCGAACATCTCGCTCCCTCAGCCCCCGTGCGCGGAGATCAGACCCTGGACGGCGGAGACGCGGGTGTACACGCCGGGGCTGCCGGCTTCGCCGCACCCCGACCCCCACGAGACCAGGCCCACCACCCGCCCACGTGCCACCAGCGGCCCTCCGCTGTCCCCCTGGCAGGCGTCACGGCCGCCCGCGGAGAGCCCCGCGCACACCATCGACCTCTGCTGGAACGTGCCCTCGGAGCCGCTCGGGTAGGAGCGGGCACACACCGAGTCCGCCAGCATGTTCACCCGGGCGGCACGCAGCCCCGAGGCGTACCGGCCGGATCCGCTGGTGTCGCCCCAGCCGAAGACTTCGGCCGTGGTCCCGGGCGCGTAGGCCGCGTCGCCGGGCGCCGCCATGGCCACCGTGGAGCTCTCGGGCATCGCCGTGGAAAGGGTGAGTACCGCGATGTCTTCCGCGTTCGTCCTGGTGTCGAAGCGGGGATTGACCCAGGCCGCCCGCACCGCCACCTCCCGGCCCGTACGGGTGCCGAGATCCGCCCGCCCCGAGATGACGTGCAGGTCGTGCACCTGATCGAGCCGGACGCCGAGCACCTCCCGGCTGAGACAGTGGGCGGCGGTGATCACCGTACGGGTGCCCACGAGCGCTCCCCCGCAGAACTGCCCCGAGCGGGCATCCCCGAAGCGGGCGCGGCTCGCGAGCGCGACCACCCAGGGGTGTCCGGCGGCGCTCACGGGATGACCCCCCACGACCAGCCGGTCCCGCGGCCGGGTCTGAGCCTGGCTCTGAGGCGCCGGCAGCACCGTGAGCAGAGCGCCGCCGAGCAGCACGGCTATCAGCGCGGAGAGAGCGCGCAGCGAACGCATACAGCCCTCCAGTCCGTAGGCCTTCCGGACCCCCCAGAGTGAGCCGGATGGTCCAATTCCGCATCCCGGGGGAGGGAACACACGCACGGGCCGGTGTCCCTTCCGGGGACACCGGCCCGTGCGTGTGCGGGATGCGTTTCGGCGCTCGGCCTCAGTCCAGGTAGTCGCGCAGCACCTGGGAACGGGACGGGTGGCGCA
>NZ_JBOHCV010000049.1:0-24435 GCF_050698815.1 Streptomyces sp. | reverse complement strand
CCCCGGGTCCGCTCGCGCTCCGCGGCCCGGGCGGCCAGCTCCCGCGCCTGCCGCTCGGCCACGGCGTACTGCCGCTGCCGCCTGGCGAGTTCTCGCGTCTCCGCCAGCCGCGCCGTCGCCGCGGCGTGATCGCCCTCAGCCGTTGCGAGGGCGATGGCGGCGATGTCGCGACGCTCGCGTGCTCCGGTACGGGCGAGGGCCGCCCACTCCAGCACACCCGCGGTGAGCCCTGGGTCGCCGGGGGCCGGGCCATTGCGCTCCGGTCGCCCCGGCCGGCTGCCGCGGGCACGCTGGTCCGGCACGGCGCGGCGGACACTGTCCGGGGCATCGTCCCGGGGGTGCGAATCCGTGCCGGGCAAGGGCGGTTCGCCAATCCCGTCGTCGGTACCGGTGCCGACGGCCTGCCGCATCCGGTGCAGGAGGCCGAGCAGCGCCTCGTCGCCCGCCCGCACTTCTTCCTGGGCGCACCTGCGCAGTCGGGCGAGCTGTTCCTCGACGGCGGCGAAGCGGCCGGTGTCGAAGAGCCTGCCGAGCAGCTTGGCACGGTCCTCGGCGCCGGCCCGCAGAAAGCGCGCGAACTCGCCCTGCGGGAGCAGGACGACCTGACAGAACTGGTCACGGCTCATGCCGGTCAGCTGGGCGATCTCCTCCCCGACCTCCTGGTGCGAGCGGCTCAGCGCCCGCCATTCGCCCGCGCGCGCGTCGTACTCGCGCAGCCAGGACGCCGCCTTCTCCCGTGTCCGGCCCGTGCCGCGCCGTTTGGGCCGCGTCTGCTCAGGTCTGCGGGTGATCTCCAGACGCCGCCCGCCGACGGTGAGGTCCAGCACGACCTCGGTCAGCGTGCCCGGTGCCGCGTGATCGCTGCGGAGCGTGCCACCGGGCTGCTGCCGGCTGCCGGGGACGCTGCTGTAGAGGGCGAAGCAGACGGCGTCCAGTACGGAGGTCTTGCCCGCGCCGGTCGCGCCGTGCAGCAGGAAGAGCCCGGCGGCGGACAGTTCATCGAAGTCGACGTGCTGGGTGGCGGCGAACGGCCCGAACGCGGTGAGGGACAGCCGGTGCAGTCTCATCGGACGGCCTCCGCCACCGCGTCCCCGGACTGCTGGGAGTGCCCGGACCGACGGCCGGTGACGGGCAGCACCCGGTCATCGGCCGTCTCCTGCGCCTCCTCGACACGAGCCGCCTCCAGCGCCTCCCCCAGCATGTCCCGCTCGTGAGGGTCGGCCGCCCGCCCGGCACGGACGTGTCCGACGAAGTCCTCGGCGATCTGCTGGTCGCTGCGCCCCCGCAGCCGCCGCGCGTACGAGACGTGGGTGCCGGTCTCCTCCCGGGCAGGGTCGAAGACGAGGCTGACGATGTGCGGAAAACGGGCTGCCAGGCGGGCCATCGGCTCCTGGGGGCGGGCCGTATCGGTGAGGGTCGCCTCGACCCACGCCCCGGCATGCCGCTCATGAGCGGGGTCGGTCAGCAGCTCCGCCAGCGTGCCGCGCAGCCGGGCCAGTGGGCGTGGCACCGGCAGGTGCAGGCGCCGCGCCGACACCGTGCCGGCCGCGTCCAGATCGATCAGCCACATGGATTTGCGGTGGCTGGTCTCGGAGAAGGAGTAGGCGAGCGGCGAGCCCGAGTAGCGCACCCGGTCGGTGATGGTCTGGCAGCCGTGCAGATGGCCCAGCGCCGCGTAGTCGACGCCGTCGAACACCGCTGCGGGAACGGAGGCGACACCGCCGACCGTGATGTCCCGTTCGCTGTCGGAGACTTCGCCGCCGCTGACGAAGGCGTGCGCGAGCACGACGGAGCGGGTGCCGCGGGGACGTCGGCCGAGGTCTGCGCGTACCCGCTCCATGGCGGCCTGGAGCACCGCGGCGTGGCCGCCGTGCTCCGCGCCCAGCGCGGCACGGGTGAGCGTCGGCTCCAGGTAGGGAAGGCCGTAGCAGGCCACCTCGCCGTGCCCGTCGGACAGCAGCACCGGCGTGCCACAGCTTTCCGGGGCGGTGCGCAGATGAATTCCGGACCGCTCCATCAGCCCGGCGCCGACACCCAACCGCCGTGCGGAGTCGTGGTTTCCCGAGATCATGACGGTGGGCACGCCCAGCTGGGCGAGGCGGTGCAATGCCGAGTCGAAGAGTTCGACGGCGGCCAGCGGGGGCACCGCCCGGTCGTAGACGTCCCCGGCGACGAGCACGGCGTCCACCCGTTCCTCCTCGACGGTGACGGCGAGGTGGTCGAGGAAGTCGCGCTGGGCATCGAGCAGCGGGATACGGTGAAAGCTCCGCCCCAGATGCCAGTCCGACGTGTGCAGCAATCTCACAGCAGCGCTCCCACCCGCACGTCAACTCTCCCCACCCTCAAGCCGGCCCGCTGTCACCTCTGGTCTATCAGCCGGCACTGACAAGCACTCACGCCACCCGCGGCACCGGGCCGCGACGTCACCCCGAGGGGAAGGACGCAGAGCCTCGGCGGCGCCCCTGAGAGGGCATCATGCGGAAGCCGCGCGAGCGCGGAAGCGGGGGTCGCGACACGGTCACCGGTGACCGGGCTGCCGCGTCCGCAGCCCCTGCATACCGCCGTCGACGGCGAGGTCGCTGCCCGTCGTCGCGCCCGACATCGGGCCGGCCAGGTAGCAGACGGCTGCGGCGACCTCTTCCGCGGCGACCAGCCGGCCGGTGGGCTGACGGGCTTCCAGCGCCCTGCGTTCCACGCCCGGATCGGGCGCCGCTTCGAGCAGTCGCCCGATCCAAGGAGTGTCCACGGTGCCCGGGTTGACGCAGTTGACACGAATGCCTTCGCCCACGTGGTCCGCGGCCATGGCCCTGGTCAGGGCGAGGACGGCGCCCTTGCTCGCGGAGTACAGGGCCCGCTGCGGAAGGCCTGCCGTGGCCGCGATAGAACAGGTGTTGACGATGGCGGCACCGCCGCCCCGGTCTGCAGCGGCGCGCCTGAGCAGCGGCAGGGCGGCGGCGCTGACGCGGGCGATGCCCGTCACGTTGACATCGAGGACGTGACGCCACTCCTCGTCGCCGTTGTCCTCCACGGTGCCCTGGGCGCCGATGCCCGCGTTGTTCACCAGCACGTCGAGGCGCCCGAAGCGCTCACCGACGGCGGCCAGTGCCCGGCGCACCGAAGCGCGGTCGGTGACGTCACAGGTATGGCCGTGCAGGGGCGCCGGGACGGGACCGGCGGAGAGGTCCAGTACGTACACCTCCGCACCACGCCGGGAGAGCTCCTGTGCGACGGCCAGCCCGATGCCGGACGCGCCTCCGGTCACCGCGGCGACCTGACCGCCGAACTCGCCTCCGAAGGGTGCCGCTTGCTGTGCCATGCGTGCTCAACCATCCTTCGTACCGTGCTGTCGGGATGCCGTCCCGTGCGCGCCGCCGGTGGCACCGTGTGCCCCTCCCCCTCCCCCTGATCGGCTTCCCCATGCGCCCGTCTAGTGACTCCCCGGCTCGTCGATCGCCTCGACCTGGCCGCCCGTGGTCCTCCCGGCCGCCAAGTCCCTGGGCCGGCCCCGCCGGTAGAGCAGGACGGTGACGAGCAGCCCGGCGGCGAAGAACCCGGCCGCCCGCCAGTACGCGGTGGTATAACCGTGCACCTCGGCGTGCGCGAGCAGGTCCGGCCTGCCCCGGTGGGTCTTCGCGTAGTCGGCCGTCGCCGTCGCCGCCGTGGTGTTGAACAGTGCGGTCCCGATGGAACCGCCGACCTGCTGCATCGTGTTGACGGTTGCCGAAGCGACTCCCTGGTCCCGGGGCAGGACACCCAGGGTGGCCAGGCTCATCGCCGAAGGCAGCACCAGACCCAGGCCGGCCCCCAGTACCAGCAGCGGCGGCAGCACGTGTGCCACGTAGCCGCTGTGCAGGCCGAGGGGGGTGAGCCAGACCAGACCGGCCGCGGCCAGCCCCATGCCGGTCGGCACGACCGGCTTCGGGCCCATACCGGGGATCAGCACGTTCGTCGACAGCTGCGCCACCAGCATGAGCGCGCCGACCATCGGCAGGAAGGCGAGTCCCGTGGTCACCGGTGAGTAGTGGAGTGTCCGCTGCAGGTAGTACGTCAGGATCAGGAAGACGCCGAACATCCCCGATCCGGCGATGAAGACGCTGACGAAGGACGCGGCGCGGTTGCGGTCACGCACCACGCGGGGCGGCAGCAGCGGGTGCGGGGCCCGCGACTCCCGCAGGACGAAGCAGGCGAGCAGCACACCGCTGGCGAGGAGAAAGCCCCAGCACCGCCGGTCGCTCCAGCTCTCCGTATCGGCGTTGGAGAATCCGTAGACGAGGCAGAAGAGCCCGGCCCCGACCAGCGTGGTGCCCGGCAGGTCGAGCCTGGGCCGCTCGTTCGGCCGGTGCCGGCGCAGGATCGCGAGGCCGCAGATCACCGCGAAGGCGGCGATGACGACGTTGACGTAGAGAGTCCACCGCCAGCTGAGGTGCTCGGTGAGCACACCGCCCAGAAGCAGCCCGATGGCTCCGCCGGACCCGGCCAGGGCGCCGAAGACGCCGAACGCTCTGGAGCGCTCCCGCGGGTCGGTGAAGGTGGTGGTCAGCAGGGAGAGCGCGGACGGCGCGAGCAGCGCACCGAACGCTCCCTGCACGGCGCGGGCGCCGACCAGTGAGGTGAAGCCGCCGGCGGCCCCGCCCAGCGCCGAGGCGACACCGAAGCCGACGAGCCCGATCAGGAAGGTCCGGCGGCGGCCGAAGAGGTCGGCCAGCCTTCCGCCGAGCAGCAGCAGGCTGCCGAAGGCGAGCGTGTAGGAGGTGATGACCCACTGCCGGCCGTCGTTGGAGAACTGCAGGTCCCGCTGCGCGGACGGCAGGGCGATGTTCACGATCGTCGCGTCCAGCACCACCATGAGCTGGGCGAGGCTGATCACGGCCAGGGCCAGCCAGCGGTGGGGCGTGTGCGGCTCCGGTGCTCCCGGGGGCGAAGTGGGTGGCATCGGCACGGACCTCCCACTCCACGGCGGAACGGCACTGGTCCGCGCGACGCGACGCGACCGCTTCGTATCCGTCACGGTAGGCGGGGCGCCACCCGCCCGCAAAAGGTCCGGCGGCCCGGCCCGGCGGCCCACGGCCGCGCCGCGGTCAGCCGGTGCTGCTGTAGATTTCGCCGCCGACGTCGAGGCGGGCCGTGCCCGCCGTGGTGTCCGCCAGCCAGCCGCGGAAGGCCTCGAGGCGGGACTCCGGCACCCCTACCTCGATGGTCACCTCGGCACCGTAGGTCACCTCCCGTACGGCACGTCCACTCGTGCGCAGGTCGTTCTCCAGCCTGCCCGCGCGCTGGTGGTCGGTGGTGACCGTGACCAGCCGGCAGCGCTGCCGGGTACGGGTGCCCACCGCGTCCAGTGCCTCGCCCACCGCGCCGCCGTACGCCCGGATCAGCCCGCCCGCGCCCAGTTTGGTGCCGCCGAAGTACCGGGTGACGACGGCGACGGCGCAGCGGATCTCGCGGCGGAGGAGCATCTCGAGCATCGGTGTCCCCGCGGTGCCGCCGGGTTCCCCGTCGTCACCGGCCTTCCGCAGGTCGCCGTCCGCTCCGATGACGTACGCCCAGCAGTGGTGGTCGGCGTCCGGGTGCTCGGCGCGGACGCGCGCGATGAACGCCCGCGCCTCCTCCTCGGTCGCGGCGGGGGCCAGCGCGCAGCGGAAGCGCGAGCGGCTGACCTCGGTCTCGTGCACACCTGCGGCGGCGACGGTCACGTACTGCTCCTGCATACGGGCACCCTACGCAGGCCCCGGCCGGGCCAGGGCCTTCCGGTGCACGGGTGCGGGAATGACCGGCCGCCGCACAGTGTTGCCCGAGCATGTACATGTACGCGGAAGCGGAGACCATCCGCAGGATGCTGACCGGCACCGGAGAGACGTGGGCCGTGGTGGGGCTGTCCTCGAACCAGGGGCGTGCGGCGTACGGGGTGGCGAGTGTGCTCCAGCGCTTCGGCAAGCGCGTGGTGCCGGTTCACCCCAAGGCGGAGACGGTGCACGGCGAACGGGGCTACGCCTCGCTGGCCGACATTCCCTTCCCGGTGG
Organism: Streptomyces sp.; assembly: GCF_050698815.1. GTDB lineage: Bacteria > Actinomycetota > Actinomycetes > Streptomycetales > Streptomycetaceae > Streptomyces. Next base: position 18,415 of record NZ_JBOHCV010000049.1, on the reverse strand, counting down.
ACGTCGTCGACGTCTTCGTCAATTCCGCGCTGGCCGGACAGGTCGCGGACGAGGCCGTGAGCATCGGGGCGAAGGCGGTCTGGTTCCAGCTGGGTGTGATCGACGAGGCGGCGTACGCGCGTACCCGGGCGGCCGGTCTGGATATGGTGATGGACCGCTGTCCGGCGATCGAGATCCCGAAACTGGGCTGACCCGGGCGGGGCCGGTGGGCTAGCGTCCGCCCGTGTGATCACGATTCGCGCCGCACGCCCCGCCGACGCCCCCGAACTGGTGCGGCTGCGTCGCCTGATGTTCGCCGCGATGCACGGGCGCGACCAGCCGGGGCCGTGGGAGCGGGACGCCGAGGAGATGGCGCGCCGCCAGCTGGCCGGTGAACCGCGGACGGAAGAACCGCGGTGGTTCGGCGCGTTCGTGGTGGACGGCGACGGTCCGGGCGCGCCACACCTGGCGGCGTGCGCGGTGGGCCGGGTGGAGGAGCGGCTGCCCGCACCACGGCACCCCGCCGGACGCTTCGGCTTCATCTTCAGCGTCTGCACCGACGAGCGCTACCGAGGCCGCGGCTACGGGCGGGGGACGACCGAGGCACTGCTGGAGTGGTTCACCGCCAGGGGTGTCACCCGTGTCGATCTGCACGCGTCCGTGGACGCCGAACCGCTGTACCGCGCCCTGGGGTTCACCGAGCACTCGATCGCGCTCTCCCTCGATCTGTCCCGGCGCGGCTGAGCCGAGCGGGTCTCAGGCGCCGAGTCCCTCCAGAACGACGGAGCCCGGGAGTTCGGCCAACGCCTTGCCGGGGACGATGAGTTTGCCTCGGCGGCGGCCGCTGCCGATCAGGACCCACGGCAGGTCGGCGACAGCCGCGTCGACCAGCACCGGCCAGCCCTCGGGCAGCCCGATGGGCGTGATGCCGCCGTATTCCATGCCGGTCTCCCGCACCGCGTCGTCCATGGGGGCGAAGGACGCCTTGCGCGCGTCGAGTTGCCGCCGCACCGTGCCGTTGACGTCCAGGCGGGTTCGGGAGAGCACCACGCAGCCGGCGAGGGTGCGTTCGCCACCCCTTTTGGCGGCCACCACGACGCAGTTGGCCGAGGTCTCCGACAAGCCGGCGCCGTAGGTCTCGACGAAGGCGGCGGTGTCGGCCTTGCCGGGATCGGTGTCGACGTAGAGCAGCTGCTCCGCCGGCACGGCGCCGCGCCAGGCGCGGACGGCCTCGGCGGCAGGCCCGGCGAAGTGCGGGGCCAGGGCGGCGGGGACGGCGTCGTCGAATTCTCCGATGGGTGCGCGCATGCGGCGCACGGTAACACCGTGTCGGGGACGGGAACGGCCGTCAGCGGGGTGCGGGCACGGAAACGGTCATGGTCATCTCGACGGGTTCGCCGCCGTCGTTGCGGTAGCCGTGCGGCACGTTCGACTCGAAGGTGGCCGAAGTGCCCGCCGGCACCCGGTACTCCGTCCCCTCGACGGTCAGGGTGAGCTCGCCCGCCGAGACGTGCACCATCTCGGCGGTGCCCATGGGGTGCGGGTCGGATTGGCTGCCCTCACCCGGCATCAGCCGCCAGGACCACAGCTCCAGCGGACCCGGAGCCTCCACGCCCGCGAGCAGGGTGCTGTGACTGCCCGCCTCCGTGGACCACAGCCGCACCGCCTGCTCCGCCGGCACGAGCCGCACCTGCGGCTCCTGGTCGTAGTCGAGCAGGGTGGTGATGCTCATCCCGAGGGCGTCCCCGACCTTGACCACGGTGCCCACGCTGGGGTTGGTGCGGGCCTGCTCGATCTGGATGAGCATGCCCCGGCTCACACCTGCGCGGGCGGCGAGGGCGTCCAGGGTGTATCCGAGTTCCTGACGCCGCCGCTTGAGGTTGCGGGCGAGGGACTGCGTGAGGTGATCGAGGTCCGTCACGGTCTACCGTACCGTCCAATATTTTGGATGCCAGGGTTCAGTTCGCTACACTACGATGTGCTGGACTTCCGTGTTCACCCAACTGTACTGCGAGGTACTCCATGACCGCAGTCATGGCCCTGCTCACCAGCCTGATGTGGGGCCTGGCCGACTTCGGTGGCGGCCTGCTGACCCGCCGTATGTCCGCGCTGACGGTGGTCGTCGTCTCGCAGGCGATCGCGGCGGCCGTGCTCGGCGCGGTCGTGGTCGCCATGGGCGGCTGGAGCGCGTGGGGACCGCAGCTGTGGTTCGCGGCGGCTGCCGGTGTCGTGGGCCCGGTCGCCATGCTGGCCTTCTACAAGGCGCTGGCCCAAGGGCCGATGGGCGTGGTCTCCCCGCTCGCCTCACTCGCCGTGGTGGTACCGGTCGGCGCCGGGCTGGCGCTGGGGGAACGGCCCGGCTGGCTGCAGGCCGCCGGCATCGCCATCGCAGTGGCCGGCGTCGTGCTCGCGGGCGGGCCCGAGCTGCGCGGCGCGCCCGTGCAGCGGCAGACGATCGCGCTCACCCTCGTCTCCGCACTCGGCTTCGGCGCGGTGATGGCACTGATCGAGCACGCCTCCACGACCATGGCCGGGCTCTTCCTGGCGCTGTTCGTGCAGCGCCTGTGCAACGTCGCCGTCGGCGGGGCCGCCCTGTACGTGCAGGTCCGGCGGGGCGTCCCGGCGCTCCCGGCGGAGCACGGCGCCGGTGCCGTGGTCGCGGCTCTCCCGGCGCTCGCGTTCGTCGGCCTGGCCGATGTCGCGGCCAACGCCACCTACATGCTCGCGACCGAGTACGGCCCCGTGACCACGGCCGCCGTACTCGCCTCGCTCTACCCCGTCGTCACCGCGATCGCGGCGCGTGCGGTGCTGCGGGAGCGGCTGCGGGCCATCCAGGCCGCCGGCGCGGGGCTGGCGCTGTTCGGCACCGTGCTGCTCGCCTCCGCCTGAGGGCCGCACGCCCCCGAGCGGGCTACTCCCCCTCGGGGGCGGCCAGCAGCTGCTCGGGTGTCACACCTTCGGGTACCGGCACCGGCGGCGGCGTGCGCAGCGGAGGCTGCCAGCCCCGCTCCCCCTCCCATCGCCGCACGATCCGCGCGGGTGCGCCCGCCACCACGGCGTGGTCGGGCACGTCGCCCCGCACCACCGCACCCGCCGCGACCACCACGTTCCGGCCCAGCCGGGCGCCCGGCAGGATCACGGCCCCGGCGCCGAGCCAGCTGCCGCCGCCGATCTCGACCGCGGCGGTGCGCGGCCACTGCTTGCCGACCGGCGCGTGCGGATCGTCGTAGGAGTGGTTGGTCGAGGTGATGTAGACGTACGGACCGCAGAAGACGTCGTCGCCGATGGTCACAGACGTCCTGGTGTCGGCGATGACGTGGCTGCCACGACCGAGCACGACTCCGTTCCCGAGGATGAGAACCGGATGGGGACCGAGGTCGAGGTCCGGCATCATCCCGGCCGTGAGGGTGACCTCCTGACCGATGATGCAGTGGTCTCCCAGCTCGATCCAGGGCGTACCGAAGACCGTCCCCTGCGGGAAGGCGAGCCGCGAGCCCGCGCCCAGGCGGCGGAAGGAGTACGGTCCCGGACGCTCGGCGGTGACGGCGCCCGCCTGTTGCGCCCGGCGCCAGATGCCGTGCACCGCGCGGGACACCAGCGACGCGAGCGTGTTACGGAGGGATGGCACGCCGTCACGGTAATGGGCCGGCGCACCTGTGGAGCGGACGGCCCGCTGTGATCTTCGCCCCATCCATCGCATACGGTGCCCGGAGAGGCCGGTGTGGATCCGGTCAGGAAGCGGGCGGAGACGATGGCGGAGCAGCGAGCGGTGATCGCGGGCGTGGGCGGCAAGGAGCCCACGATCGATGAGGACGCGTTCGCCGCGCCGACAGCCGTCGTGGTGGGCGACGTGACGATGGGGGCGGCTTCCAGCGTCTGGTACGGGGCGGTGCTGCGTGCGGACTGCGACACCATCACGCTCGGGCCGGGTTCCAACATCCAGGACAACTGCACCGTGCACGCCGACCCCGGCTTCCCCACGCACGTCGGCGAAGGAGTCTCGGTGGGTCACAACGCGGTGCTGCACGGCTGCACCGTCGAGGACCACGTCCTGATCGGTATGAGTTCGACCGTGCTCAACGGCTCCCGGATCGGAGCCGGTTCGCTGATCGCCGCGCACGCGCTGGTACCGCAGGGCATGCAGGTACCGCCCGGTTCGCTGGTCGCGGGCGTGCCCGCGAGGGTGAAGCGCGAGCTGACGCCGGAGGAGCAGGAGGGCATCAAGGCGAACGCCGCGATGTACCAGCACCTGGCCCGTACGCACCGCGAGGCGATGCGGCCACCGGGGGACGGCTGACCGCTCAGTCGGCCCGGTCGCCGGCCTGGACGGCACTGCGGTCGTCCTCGGGCGGCACCCGGCCGCCTTCGCGCCCGGTGCCGGCCGCGGATGCGGCGCCATTCTCGGAGGCGGGCCCGGCCGCGGAGGCGGTGCCGGGCTCCGCGGCCGCGGTGGTCTCCCGCTGCGCCTCCGCCTTCTTGGCGCGGCGCCGCAGCACGAGCATCGATCCGAGGCCGCAGAGCACGGCCAGCACCAGCCCCACCCAGGAGAAGCGCTTGAGCCATGCTTCCGCGACGATGCCGACGTAGTAGATGACAGCCGTGGTACCGCCCGCCCAGACGATGCCGCCCAGCACGTTGGCCGTCAGGAACTTCCAGTACGGCATCTTCAGCACGCCCGCCAGCGGTCCCGCGAAGATCCGCAGCAGGGCGACGAAGCGGCCGAAGAAGACCGCCCACATCCCCCACTTCTCGAACGACCGCTCGGCGGTGGCGACATGGTGCGGCCCGAAGTGCCGCGGGAACTTTCCGCCGAGCCAGGCGAGCAGTGGCTTGCCGCCCCTGCGTCCGATCGCGTAACCGATGGAGTCGCCGACGATCGCGCCGGTGGTGGCACAGGCGCCGAGGATCACGGGGTCGATGTCGCCGTGCTGGGAGGCCAGCAGCGACGCGCTGACCAGGACGATCTCACCGGGAAGCGGGATACCGAGGCTCTCCAGCCCGATGACCAGCCCCACGATCAGATAGACGCTGACGGCGGGCACGGTCTCGAGCCACTCCTGGACGTGCAACTCCACTTCCTCCCGCCGGGATCGACACGGGGCATGGATCCGGCACGCACACCCGCGCGCGTGCCCGGGGAACACGCCGGGCACGCTGCGGGGCAGCCTACTCGATATCGCGCACACCCGACCGTCACGCTGTGCGCACACCGCGGCAGTCCCACGGGTGTACGCGAGCGTGGCCCGGAGGCTGGTCAGCCGTGCGGCCGCAGGGTCCAGACGATGGTCATCTCGCCGGTGACGGCGCCGTCCTCGCGGGTGATCGCGACGTGCACCGGGAACTCCGGGCGCTCCCCCGCGTCGAGCTCGGCCAGTACCTCCGCGACGGACCGGCCGAGTTCGGCGGTGGCGGTGACGGGCCCCATGGCCAGCTTCTTGTAGCCGATCTCCGCGCGTACGGCGAGGGGCACCGCACGCGAGAGCTGATCGCCGAAGGCGGCGAGGACGACGGCGCCGCTGGCGGATTCGGCGAGGGTGAACATCGCCCCGGCGTGCGGCCCGCCGACATGGTTGTGAAAGTCGCCCTGGTCGGGCAGTGCGACCACGGCGCGGTCGGCGCCGGTCTCGGTGAACTCCAGGTTCAGGGTGCGGACCATCGGCACGGTGGCCGCCATCATCTCGCCGATCGACGGCAGGGTTTCTCCAGACATGGCCACAGGTTACCACTGAGTAACAAGCCGCGTAAGCCTCTGTCATGTACCGGCTCGGTACCGAACCGAGGGCGGCCGTGGCCGGTGTCCCGGGCGCCGCATAGGGTGCTCGCCATGTGGCCAGGACAGCAGCCGCCCGGGGGCGAGCAGAACCCGCAGCAACCCAACCCGTACCAGCAGCCGGGTTACGGGCAACCCAACCCGTACCAGCAGCCCGGGCAGGAGCAGAATCCGTACCAGCAGCCCGGATACCAGCAGCAGCCCGGGTACGGGCAGCAAGCGGGCCAGCAGTGGGGTCCGTCCACGATGCCCGGCGGACCGGGGCAGCCGCCCGGCGGCGGCAGGAAATCGACGACGACGGTGGTCGCCGTCGTCGCGGCGGTCGCGGTGATCGCCGCCTCCGCCGTCACCGCCTTCCTGGTCTTCCAGGACGACGGCGCGAAGGACGACGCGGGCGGCGACCCGGCCAAGTCCGCCAGCGCCACGCCCTCGCCGGAGCGGAGCGAGGAGAAGAAGAAGCCGGGGGGCGGCAGCGCCTCGAAGGACCCCTCCCAGCCGCTGGTGCCCGGCTGGCAGACCGTCATCAACGCCAAGCACTACTCCGCCTTCGACGTGCCCAAGACCAAGGACTGGCAGGTCGAGAGCGAGGGCACGATCACCGGCTTCGAGGACGAGAAGGGCAAGCTCCTGGTCGCGATGTCCGCACCGGCCTACTACAAGCAGGACTGGTGCGGGGGCAGCAACCGGGCCGTGGTGGGCACCAAGGGTGCCCAGGGCTCCAAGAACACCCAGGAAGCGGCCAAGATCGCCGCGTCCAACTTCGCGATCGCCGGGTACGACCAGAAGCAGAAGGGCACCCTCAAGGAGTCCGGCTCCAAGCCCTTCAGGAACAAGCAGGGCATCAAGGGGCACATCGCCACGGCAAGCATCACCGGTGTGCCCAAGGAGAGCAAGTGCTCCGCCGACGGGAAGGTGGTCGCCGTCTCCTGGCTGAACGCCGATGACAACCTGTCCATCTGGGTCTTCCTCACCGACGCGAACGTGAAGGACGAGGTGCCGGCCGCCACCGTCAAGAAGATGGCGGGCAGCCTGCGCACGTACGGCGAACCCGGCGAAGGGGATCCGCGCGGCTGATCACACGCGGCGCCGGTGAGGACGCGCCGTGCGTCAGCCGAGCGTGAAGGCGCCGGGCGGCGGCTCCGGCGAGGGCGAGGCGGCACCGTCCTGAACCGGAGCCACGCCGTCGGTGAAGCGTGCCAGCGCGGCTCCGTGCTCGACTCGCGCCGGGAAGACGTCCGAAGCGGTGCGGCGGGCGAGTTCGGCGACGGGCAGCGGGTCGTGTGAGGCCACCAGGACGGTGTTGCCGAAGCGCCGGCCACGGAAGACGGCGGGCTCGGCGATAAGGCACAGGTGCGCGAAGAGGGTGCCGAAGGTGGCCAGCTGGGAGCCGGCGAAGCGGAAGGGCGCGGTGTCGGCGAGGTTGGCGACGTACCTGCCGTGCGGGCGCAGCACGCGGCAGGCGGCCCGCGCGTAGGAGAGCGTGGTCAGGTGTGCCGGTACCCGCACGCCGCCGTAGACGTCGGCGATCAGCATGTCCGCCGAAGCGGTCGGCGCGTCGTCGAGGAGGGCGCGGGCGTCCCGCACCTCGACGGTGACACCGGAGCCGGGCGGCAGCGGCAGGTACTCCTCGACGAACGCGAGCAGCGCCCGGTCGGTGTCGGCCACCCGCTGGCGCGATCCGGGGCGGGTGGCGCTGACGTACCGGGGCAGGGTGAGCGCGCCGCCGCCGAGATGCAGCACGTCCAGGGGAGTACCGGGCGGTGCCGCGGTGTCCAGGACGTGGGCCATGCGGCGCGCGTACTCGAACTCCAGGTGGGTGGGATCGTCCAGGTCGACGTACGACTGAGGCGCGCCGTCGACCGTCAGCAGCCAGGCGCGGTCGCGGTCGATGTCGGGCATCAGCTTCGCGGTGCCGTGGTCCACGGCCCGCGTCACGGGTATCGGCTCCTCGTCCACCGTCCCATTGTGCGGGGTGACGCGGCGCGGGTGGCATGCCGGGCGGCCCGGACGAGCAGCCTCGAAGGGGCCGCAGGTCCGGGCCGCCGGCTCACTCCTCGCCGACCTCCGTCACGGTGCCCGCGCCGACGGTGCGGCCGCCTTCGCGGATGGCGAAGCCGAGACCGGGCTCCAGCGGCACGGCGTGGCCGAGTTCGACCGTGAGCGTCAGGGTGTCGCCGGGGAGGGCGACTCCGTCCTGCTCCAGGGTGATGTCGCCGACCACGTCCGCGGTGCGCAGGTAGAACTGCGGCCGGTAGCCGCTGTGCACCGGGGTGCGGCGGCCGCCGTCGGCCGTGGACAGCAGGTAGACCTCCGCCGTGAAGCGGCGCCGGGGGGTGACGCTGCCCGGCGCCGCGACGATGTGGCCGCGGCGCACGGCGTCGCGTGGCATGCCACGCAGCAGCAGCGCCACGCTGTCGCCGGCCTGCGCCTCGTCCATGGGCTTGCCGAAGGTCTCGACCCCGGTCACCACGGTCACGGTGTCCGCACCGACCACCTCCACCCGGTCACCGACGGCCACCCTTCCCCGCTCGACCGCCCCGGTGACGACGGTGCCGCGTCCGGTGATGGTCAGCACGTTCTCCACCGGCAGCAGGAAGGGGGCGTCGAGAAAGCGCCGCGGAAGGGGGACCCAGGTGTCGACCGCGTCCAGCAGCGCCTCGATGGCACCGGTCCAGCGCGGGTCGCCCTCCAGTGCGCGGAGCCCGGAGACCGGTACGACGGGGAGGCTGTCCCCCTCGTAGCCGTGCGCGGTCAGCAGCTCACGTACCTCCAGTTCGATCAGCTCGGTCAGCTCCTCCTCCCCCGCGTCGGCCTTGTTCAGGGCGACGACGACGTGCTCGACGCCCACCTGCCGGGCGAGCAGCACGTGCTCGGCGGTCTGCGGCATCACCCCGTCGACGGCGGAGACGACGAGGATCGCCCCGTCCAGCTGGGCGGCGCCGGTCACCATGTTCTTGATGAAGTCGGCGTGGCCGGGCATGTCGACGTGGGCGTAGTGCCGGGTGCCGGTCTCGTACTCGACGTGCGAGATCGTGATGGTGATGCCGCGTGCCGCCTCCTCGGGCGCCTTGTCGATGCGGTCGAAGGGCACGAACGCGCCGGCGCCGCGGTCGCTGAGGACCTCGGTGATGGCGGCGGTCAGCGTCGTCTTGCCGTGGTCGACGTGACCCATGGTGCCGATGTTGAGGTGCGGCTTGGTGCGCACGTATGCCTGCTTGGGCATGGTGATCTTCCTCGTCAGCTGCGCGCCGTCTCGGTGCGCGCGGTGGGAACGGGACCCCGGGGCCTGGCCGACCCTCCCCCTGCGGGGTCCTCGGTGCCATCCGGGAAGGGTCAGCCTCGGGCGCCGTCGGCGGCTGCGGCGAGGTGCCGGCAGAACGGGGAAGCGGCAGCCCCCAGCGCGTCCGCTGCCGCGGACGGTGCTGTGTGGAGGGTCTGCCGGAACATGTCCTCGATCCTGGCGCCCCGGGCGGACGGCGTCGAGTGATTTTCCCGGTCCCGCGCGGGCCCTCGCCGCGCCGCCGGCAATCCGGCGAAGCCGCCGCTCGGAAGGGGTGCCGGGGAGTACGGTTGCTGGCCGCGCGGCGGCGGGCGACGGCTCCGGGCGGCGGGGGCGGAGCCCTCTCACCCGGCGGAACGACACTTTCGTCGGTTACGCTCCCCACGTGCCCGTCCCCGCCAGGCAGCCAGACGGACTCCCCACCCGTCTCGCCCAGACGCTGCTCTCCCCCAGATCCCGCCTCGCACTGCTGCTGTTGCTGCTGTGCGCCGCGGCGACCTCGATGCTGATCTACGAGCCGCAGCGGCTGGTCACCCACGGCCTGCCGGAGCAGCTGTCCGGCGGCGTGGCCGGCTTCCTCTTCACCGTTGCCTACGGGCTGTGCACGGCCGCGTTCGTGCCACGGCCCGTGCTCAACGTCGCGGCGGGCGCCCTGTTCGGCACCCAGGCCGGCACGGTCTCGGCCGTCATCGGCACGGTGATCGGCTCGGGCATCGCCTTCGGCCTCGGCAGGATGCTGGGCCAGGACGCGCTGCGCCCCCTGCTGCGGGCCCGCTGGCTGACCGCGGCGGACCGGCAGCTGAGCCGCCACGGCTTCCGCTCGATGCTCGTGATCCGGCTGCTGCCCGGCGTCCCCTTCGCCGCCTCCAACTACGGCGCCTCGGTGTCCCGCATGAGCTGGACCGCGTTCCTGACCGCCACCGCGCTGGGGTCGGTGCCCAATACGGCCGCCTATGTGGTGGCGGGCAGCCACGCCACCGCCCCCACCTCTCCCGTCTTCCTCGCCGCCTTCGGCTTCATCGCGCTGTCCGGTCTCGGCGGTGCCGTCATCGCCTGGCGCAAGCGCGCCCTGCTGCGCGGTGCGGCGCCCCGGCCGTAGCCGCCCGGAGCAGCAGCCGCCGTCCGTCCCGGCCCCTTCCGTAGCGTCGATCCCGTCGCTGTAGTGTGCTGCGCGTGATCAAAGGCGCAGGGACCACGAGGCGGGGTGCGGGCCGGTGTCTGTGATAGCCCCTTCGTCATCGCCGGTCTGCGCCAACGCAGGTCGGGAGCATGACTGTTGACGGGACGGGTCTGAGCAGATGTCGTGGTTCGAAGCGTTCGTTCTTGGACTCGTCCAAGGGCTGACCGAGTTTCTGCCGATCTCCTCCAGCGCGCATCTGCGGCTCACCGCGGCCGTCGCGGGGTGGCAGGACCCGGGTGCGGCCTTCACGGCCGTCATCCAGATCGGGACGGAGGTGGCCGTCATCATCTACTTCCGCAAGGACATCGCCCGCATCATCTCCGCCTGGTTCCGTTCGCTCTCCGACCGCGGCATGCGGCGCGACCACAACGCGCAGCTGGGCTGGCTGGTGATCGTCGGCTCGATCCCGATCGGCGTGCTGGGTCTCGCCTTCAAAGACCAGATCGAGGGCCCGTTCCGTGATCTGCGCCTGATCGCCACCACGCTCATCGTGCTGGGTGTCATCCTCGGCGTCGCCGACCGGCTGGCCGCCCGCGACGCCGCTCCCGGACCCGGCGGCCCGGGCGGGGGATCCTCCGGCGGCGGACGGCACCGGGTGCGCCGGGAGCGCAAGACGATCGAGGAACTGACGGTCAAGGACGGTCTGCTCTACGGCTGCGCCCAAGCGCTGGCCCTCGTCCCGGGCGTCTCCCGGTCAGGTGCCACCATCAGCGGCGGCCTCTTCATGGGCTACACCCGCGAGGCCGCCGCCCGCTACTCGTTCCTGCTGGCGATCCCGGCCGTACTGGCCTCCGGGCTGTTCGAGCTGAAGGACATCGGCGAGGGGCACGTCTCCTGGGGGCCGACGATCTTCGCGACAGTCCTCTCCTTCGTAGTGGCGTACGCGGTCATCGCCTGGTTCATGCGCTTCATCTCCACCCGCAGCTTCATGCCGTTCGTGATCTACCGCGTGCTGCTCGGGACCGCCCTGCTCGTGCTGGTCGCCACCGGCGTCCTGAGCCCCAACGAGGGCGCTTCCGGCGTCGGCGGCAAGTCCGGGGGCTGACGCCGGTGGCTGACTCCGGGCATCCCCCTCCACTGCCGGGTGTATGAGGAGCGTCAGGGTGTACTGCCGTGGTCGTACGGCGGGACTCACCCGGCAGACGACGACACCGGCCCGGTCGGCGAGGCATCGTTGATGGCATGAACCACAAGCGCATCGCCCACCCGGTCCGGCCGTGAACGCGCTGCTCGCGGCAGTGCTGCTGTCGCTGGTCTCGGCCGTGTGCTACGCCACCGCGGCCATCGTCCAGGAGCGGCTCGCGGCCACCACCGCGCCGAGCCGGTACGGATTGCTGCGCTCGGCCCCCTGGTGGGGGGCGGTCGCCCTGAACAGCCTGGGCGCACTGCTGCACGTGGGCGCGCTGGGGCTGGGGCCGCTGACCGTGGTCCAGCCGCTGGGGGTGCTGACCCTCGTACTCGCGGCGCCGCTTGCCGCCGTGCTGGTGAAGCGGCCGGTCAGCCGGGCCGCGTGGCAAGGCATCACTCTGGTCTCGGCGGGACTCGCGGGACTGCTGGTACTGACCGGCTCGGCGACCTCACGCGCGCTGAACGGTGCGGAGCAGCTGACCCTGGCGGGTGCCGTGGCGTGCGTGCTCGCGCTGCTGCTGCTGACGGTCACGACCGCCGGGCGGCGGGTGCGGCTGCTGCGGACGGTGTCGCTGGCGACGGCGGCGGGCGTGGCCTACGGTGCGTCGTCGGTGTTCGTCAAGACGGTGGCGGACAGCTGGCAGGTGACCGCTCTGGTCATGACGGTGCCGGCGGTGCTGCTGATCGCGGTGCTGGCGGCGGGCGGCCTCGCCGCTTCGCAGGCCTCGTACCGGGGCGGCGGTCTGGCCACCCCGCTGGCGACGACCACGGTGGTCAATCCGGCCTTCGCCGCGGCCGTGGGAATCGTGCTGCTGGGCGAGGGGTTCCGGTACGGGCCGCTCGGGATCGCGGGCGCCCTGGTCGCAGCCGTCGTCACGGTCTGGGGCCTGGTCGTCCTGGCGGCGGACAGCACCGGGCAGCGGATCGGGATCACCGCCGCTCGGCAGGTTCCGGCAGAGGGCCCGGGCCCGGTCGTGATCCGCGCACCGGGCCGGCTGTCCGGCGCGGTGCACGAGGCAGCCGGACGGGTGCCCGCGGCCCTGCACCCGAGAGTGCCGACCTCCAAGCACTGACGCGCCGGGCCGGCGGGGCCGGGCCGTCAGCCGCGCGCCGGCTGCTCGCCTGACGGGTCGGCGTACGGGACACGGGCGATCTCCCGGATCCCACCGAGCGTGGCCCACTCGTTCTTGCCCATCCGGGCCAGCGGGCGCATCCTCCTCACCTCGGGGTGACCGTCGACGATCACGTCATCGGCGACGGAGGCGTGCACGACGCGGCCGAAGACGACGGTGGAGTCGCCGAGCCGTACGGTGCTGTGCAGCACACACTCCAGGGCGACCGGTGAACCGGCCACACGCGGCGGTTTGACGCGGGTGCTGGGCTCCCGCTCCACGCCGACCGCGTCGAACTCGCTGACGCCGCGCGGGAAGTCGGTCGCCGTGGCGTTGATCTGCTCGAAGAGCTGCTCGGGTGCGAGGCTGACGACGAACTCCCGGGTGTCCTCGATGTTGCGCAGCGAGTCCTTGCGGCCCACCGAGGAGAACTGGACGATCGGCGGTGCCGCGCAGGCGATCGTGAAGAAGGAGTGCGGGGCGAGGTTGTCCGTGCCGTCCGCCGTGGTGCTGGAGACCCAGGCGATGGGGCGAGGCACGACCACCGCGGTCAGCAGCCGGTAGAAGTCGTTGCGGGACAGATCGCCGGGATCGAAATCGGTGCGCATGCCCAGCAGTATCCACCCGGGGGCCGGCCGGCCCGAAGCGCCGTCGACCGGTCCGGCCCCGGGCCGGACTCAGTGGGAGTGGCGGGGCACCCCGTCGCCGCTGCCGCCGGTCAGGAAGTCGAGGTCGGCGCCGCGGTCGGCCTGCATGACATGGTCGGTGTAGAGCTTCTGCCAGCCTCGGCTGGGTGCGGTGTCCGGTGGGGCGGCGGCCGCGTGTGCCTCGGCGCGGGCGGCCAGTTCGGCATCGTCGACGCACAGGTCGAGCCGGCGGGCCGGCACATCGAGTTCGATGAGGTCTCCGGTGCGTACGAGCGCGAGGGGACCGCCGACGGCGGCCTCAGGGGCGACGTGCAGCACGCAGGTTCCGTATCCGGTGCCGCTCATTCGCGCGTCGCTGATCCGGACGACGTCCTCCACGCCAGCCTCGAGCAGCGACTTGGGCACCGGCACGTTGCCCACCTCGGGGAAGCCGGGATAGCCCTTGGGCCCGGCGTTGCGCACGACGATGACGGTGGAGGGGTCGACCGGCAGCTCCGGGTCGTCGGCCACCGCCGTGTAGTCCTCGACGCGGTCGAAGACGAGCGCACGCCCGCGGTGGGTGAGCAGCTTCGGATCGGCCGCCGAGACCTTGATGACCGCGCCGTCCGGGCACAGGCTGCCGCGCAGAACGGCGGTACCCGCCCCGGCCGGCATGAACGGCTCGGCCATGGTGCCGATGACCTCCCGGTTCCAGCACTCCGCACCGGCGATCTCCTCACCGATCGGGCGGCCGGTGACGGTGAGTGCCTCGCCGTGGATGAGTTCGCCCAGTTCGCGCATGACCACGGGCAGGCCGCCCGCGTAGTAGAAGTCCTCCATCAGGAAGCGGCCGGAGGGCATCATGTCGGCCAGCACCGGGACAGCGGCGGTCAGTTCGTCGAAGTCGTCGAGTTCGAGCGGCACGCCGGCCCGGCCGGCCAGGGCCAGCAGGTGGACCACGGCGTTGGTGGAGCCGCCGAGCGCGGCGTTGACACGTATCGCGTTCTCGAACGCGGACCGGGTGAGCACCTGGGAGGGCCGCAGGTCCGCCTCCACGAGTGCGACGGCCTGTCGGCCGGATGCCTGGGCCAGTGCGTACCGGCGTGCGTCGACGGCCGGGATGGCCGCACCGCCGGACATCTGCATCCCCAGCCCCTCGGCCACACAGGCCATGGTCGAGGCGGTGCCCATCGTCATGCAGTGGCCCCGGCTGCGCGACATGCAGCCCTCCGCCTCCCGCAGATCCGCTGCGGACAGCTTCCCGGCCCGCATCTCCTCGCTGAGCCGCCACACCGCGGTGCCCGAACCGATGTCCCGGCCGCGGAACTTGCCATTGAGCATCGGACCGCCGGTGACCATGATCGAAGGGATGTCGACGCTGGCCGCACCCATGAGCATGGCGGGGGTCGTCTTGTCACAGCCGGAGAGCAGCACGACACCGTCGAGCGGATTGGCCCGGAGGGTCTCCTCCACCTCCATGGCCATCAGGTTGCGGAAGAGCATGGTGGTGGGCCGCATCAGCGTCTCGCCGAGCGACATCACGGGGAACTCCAGCGGCAGCCCGCCCGCCTCCCAGACTCCTCGTTTGACGGCTTCGGCGACGTCCCGCAAATGAGCGTTGCAGGGGGTGAGTTCGGACCAGCTGTTGCCGATGCCGATGACCGGCCGGCCGTCGAACACTTCCGGGCCGAATCCCTGGTTGCGCATCCACGACCGGTGGATGAAGCCGTTGCGGCCCTCCGCACCGAACCAGGCGGAACTGCGCCGGGTGCCGTCGCTGTCGCTCATCTTCACTCCCTGTGCTCGTCACTTCCCTGCCGCCCCGAGGACCGACCTGAATGACGATCTTGAGGTCCCCCGGGCGGTCCGGTCAACGGCGCGGCACGGCGGACGGCGAGGGCGGTCCGTCCCCCTTGCCGGTGCCCCACCGGGAGGGCTTGGGACCGAGCCGGAAGGAGAGGGAGCCCCCGCGCCGGATCTCGTCCGTGCTGATCCAGGTACGTGAGAGGTCCGAGCCGCCGAGCGAGGCCGACTGTATGTAGCGGCCGGTCCCGCCCTTGCCCTCGGCGTTGATCGTGAAGCGCCCGCTCGGGTACCAGTCCCGGTCCAGGTTGAGCTCGACTCGTTCGAAGGCGGGCCTGTTCAGCGCCCAGGTGTCCGTGCCCGGGTTGGCCGGGAAGACGCCCATGGCGGAGAGCACCATCCAGGAGGACATGGTGCCCAGGTCGTCGTTGCCGGTGACGCCGTCGGGGGCGTCGGTGAAGAGGCAGAGCGCCGCGTCGACGACGTCGGTGGTCTTCCACGGTGAGCCGGTCGAGAGATAGGTGTACGGGGCGATGAGGTCGTGCTCGTTCTGCGGGTTGTAGGTGTCGGAGTCGTAGTAGTCGTACGGGCCGTTGACCCACTCCTCCCGGGAGGTCTTCTCCGGATCCTCCCGCAGCCGGTCGTAGGCGAAGAAGGAGTCGAGGCGCTCTTCGGTGGCGTCGCGTCCGCCGATCAGGGACATCAATCCCGGCACGTCCTGGGGCACCATCCACGTGTACTGCCAGGACGTGCCTTCCTGGAAGCCCTTGCTCCGCGCGGGGTCGGCCGGTCCGGCGAACTTTCCGCCGCTCTCGCGGGCGCGGAAGAAGCCGGTGTCCGGGTCGAAGACCTTGCGGTAGTTCCGGGACCGCTTCTCATAGCGCGCGGCGTCGGCGTCGTGCCCGAGATCGCGGGCCACCCCGGCGAGGGCGGCGTCGGCGGCCGCGTATTCGAGGGTGGCGGAGGCGCTGTGCCGGTAGTCGAGGCTGGCCGGCTTCGGCTTCGGCTTATCCGGCTCATAAGGGACATACCCGTCCCTTATGTACTCCTTGTTGGCCATGCGGCCGACGTAGGGGGAGTCCTTCGGCGGTACGCCGTCGGCGTTCTTCTTCAGCGCACGGTAGGTCTCCTCCTCGTGCCCCTTCAGCAGTCCCTGCTGGTAGGCGTTGGCGAGGAAGGGGGTGGCCGGGTCGCCGGCCATGATGTTCGTCTCGGTGGTGCCGTAACCCCATCTGGGCAGCCAGCCGCCCTGCGCGTCGACGTCCAGCAGGGAGAGCGCCATGTCGCGGGACTCGCGCGGCGCGACGAGCGCGAGCAGCTGAGCCTGGGTGCGGTAGGTGTCCCACAGGGACCAGTTCTGGTAGTAGGTGTGGCCCTTGGACCGGTGGATCTTCCGGTCCCAGCCGGTGTAGCGGCCGTCCACGTCCTCGCCGGTGTTGGGGTGCAGGAGCGCGCGGTAGAGCGCTGAGTAGAAGACCCGGCGCCGCTTCTCGCTGCCGCCGCTCGCCTTGACCTGGCCGAGGCGCTCCGCCCAGGCCTTCCGTGCCGCGCCGCGGGTGTCCTCGAAGGAGCGGCGGCCCTCGGCGGCGAGGTTGCGGGCGGCGCCGGCCGCGTCGACGTAGGACAGGGCTGTCACCGCCTCGACGTCACGGTCCCCGTCCCGGGTGTCGAATCGGGCGTACGCGCCACGCCGGCCGCCCCCCTGGCTGGCGTCACCGCCCTTGGTGACCTTGTCACCGCTCCAGGTGCCGTGCGAGTCGAAGGGCCGGTCGAAGCGGGTGACGGCCCAGACCTTGTACGGCTTGGTGCCCTGGCAGAAGCCGCTGCCGGTAACGGCCGTGGCCACGGTGCGGTCATCGAGGACGCGCACCGAGCTGTCGGTGACCTTGTGCAGTGCCTGCCCGGAGTTGAGCAGCACGTTCGCCTTTCCGGTCGCGGGAAAGGTGTAGCGCTGGTGGCCGGTGTGCCGGGCGGCGGTGAGCTCGGCGGTGGTACCGCCGTAGTCGTCGAGCGAGACCTTGTACGAGCCGGGTCCCGCGCTCTCCCGCTCGTGCCGGAAGGCGGAGGCGTACTCGGCGTTGTCGGTGCTGGTGATGTCGCCTGTGGTGGGCATCACAGGCAGGTCGCCGCCCATCCTGCAGCCGACGCCGGAGAGGTGGACCGCGGAGAACCCGCGGATGCTGTCCTGGTCCCAGTCGTAGCCGGTGCTGCTCCCGGTGTCGGGAGAGAGCTGCACCTTGCCGAACGGTACGGCGGCGCCCGGAAAGGTGTTGCCCTCGTTCCGGGTGCCTATGAAAGGATCGACGAGATCGATGGGAGCCTTCGCCGGTCCTGCTTCCGCATCCGTTCCGACGGTGCACCCTGGAGTGGGCGGGGACGCACCGACCAGCCCCGCGCAGAGCGCCGCCCCGGCCAGGCCCATGAGGGTCCGGATCCGTTTCGCTCGTACCACCGAGAGCCTCCGCGACGGGGACAACGTTGTCGAGCGGTCAGCGTCGTCAGCTCCCCTTGTTCTGTCAATGTTCCAGGTCACAACGGACCGTCCGTCCCGGTTCCCCACCGTGCATGCGCGCTTCCGCACCGGGGAAACCCTCCGCACAGTTGGTGATCCGTCGACGGGACGAGGGGGGGACGCATGGCCGCAGCGCCGGAGTCCCGGTGGGTACGCAGGGCGCTCGCGGTCGGAGCGGGCGCCCTGCCCGCGCTCGCGTTCCCCGAGCCCGCACTGTGGTGGCTGGCCTACCCGGCGCTGGTGCCCTGGCTGCTGCTGGCGCGGTCCGCCGGCACGGGCCGGCAGGCGGCGGTGACCGGCTGGCTCGGTGGGACGGGGTTCATGCTGGCCGTGCACCACTGGCTGCTGCCGAGCCTCCATGTCTTCATGCTCCTGCTGACCGCGCTGCTCGGACTGCTGTGGGCACCCTGGGGCTGGCTGGTGCGACGCCTGCTGCACGGGCGGCCGGGCGCGGGTCGCCTCGCGGCGGCCGTCGTACTGGTGCCCGCCGGCTGGCTGATGGTGGAACTGGTCCGCTCCTGGGAGTACCTGGGCGGCCCGTGGGGGCTGCTCGGCGCGAGTCAGTGGCAGGTGCCGCCCGCCCTGCGGCTGGCATCGGTGGGCGGGGTGTGGCTGGTCAGCTTTCTGCTGGTCGGCGTGAACACGGCGCTCGCGGCGCTGATCGCGGTGCCCGCGGCCGCGCAAGAGCCGAGCCGCGTGACGGCCACGGCCGACATGGTCGAAGCCGCGAGCGCGCTGCTCGCGACGGTTGCGGGCGGCCCCGGCGGCACCGAGGCGTTGCTCGGCTTCGACAAAGGCAAGAACCTGGCGCTCGAGCTCGACGACGAAGCGCGGCAGGACTGGGCGTACTGGCCCACCGAGCGCGTGGGCGTGCCGCTCGACCTCATGACGGGCGAGCAGCGGCGCCTGACGCACGCATTGCTCACGTCGCTGCTCTCCGCGCGCGGCTATCTCAAGGTGATGCAGCTCATGCAGCTCGAGCAGATTCTCGGGCTGCTCGACACGGCGGGCTTGCCGCGCGGCGT
>NZ_JBOHCV010000048.1:0-3858 GCF_050698815.1 Streptomyces sp. | reverse complement strand
AGGGCGGGCCGGAATGCCGGGGGCCGCCGGACGCGGCACGGGTGCGATCTGTGCCGCGGGCCGCAGCACAGCGGCCCCTGGCGGTACGGCGGCGGGGCGGCCGTGCTCCTCCGGTGGCGCCACCTCGGTGCGTACGACGGTGTGGCCATCGGTCCGCACCTCGCGCTCGCGAAGGACGGGCTCGCCCTGCCGGGCAGCGGGCCGCGGCGGGGCGGGAACGCGGAAGACGGACTCCTCCGCGGGCGGGGCGTCCGCCCGCAGTGACTCGATCCGCTCGTACGGTCCGGGCAGCCGCGGCCGTACGCGCACCGGGCCGCCGGCGCCGCCCGCCGCGGAAGCCGCAGGGGCTCCCCCCGAGTGCCGCGCGAGCAGCCGGTCGAAGTAGTCAGGCATCTGCGCACAGCTCCAGGTAGTAGCGGCGCCGCAGCGGACTGAGCGCCAGGATCTCGCGCTCACTCCAGCCGTAGGCGGTGGCGAGCAGGTGGACGTCGAGCAGCTGGTCCCGCGCCCAGGAGTCGAGTTCGGTCCACAGGTAGGAGGCGATGTCCAGCTCGGCCAGGGTGGCCTCGCCGCACTCCGGGCAGGCGACCTTCAGCGTCACCTCGGCAGCCGGGTCGGCCTGCTCGACAGCCTCGGCGAGCCGCCGCTGCACCGGCTCCGGCAGGGCGGTCAGGCCGTCCGCGGCGACCGGTTTCCCGGCCCGTTCGGCCGAGAGGGTGCAGCGTGCCAGCAGTCGCCGCCGGGCGAGCGCCGGGCCGGCCTCCGCCTCCGCGCCGGATGCGCCGGATGCGGCGGGGGAGGCCGCGGCGAGGTCGGCGGCGGTGGGCAGCCGGAACTCGACCACCCATTCG
This sequence comes from Streptomyces sp., assembly GCF_050698815.1. GTDB lineage: Bacteria > Actinomycetota > Actinomycetes > Streptomycetales > Streptomycetaceae > Streptomyces. The sequence continues at coordinate 3,007 of NZ_JBOHCV010000048.1, read as the reverse complement.
CCCTCCGCCACCCGCAGCGGTCCCTCCCACCGCGGCTGCCCGGCGAGCAGTTCGTCCGTGTCCAGGTCGAACTCCATCGCCTCGGCGCAGCGGCCGCAGTCGATCCGCACCTGAAGCCGCTCGCCGAACAACGTGCGGCGCAGCGCGAACAGGTCCGCCTCCCGCTCGCCGAGCGGTACCGACAGCAATTCGCCGTCGGCCGCCGCCGGGCGGGCGGCCCGGTGCAGCAGCAGGGCTCGGCCCTGACCGTGCTGTCCCAGTCCCGCCTCCCAGGTGGCCAGCAGCTCCGCGGGCCCCGTCATCGCCATCCCCCGCTCCGTCCGGAGCTCAGGCCGGGTGGGTGAAGGAGGGCTCGGTGGGCTCCGGCACCTCGTAGTCACGCTCCCAGCCCTCGCACTCCAGCTTGAGACTCTGGATCGCCACCGCGTTGGCGTTGGCGTCCATCTCGCCCAGCACCTGGAACTCGGCCGGCCAGGCCCGGTAGAGCTTGTGCGAGACGGCCACCTGACCGGCCTCGTTGAGCACCTGGATCACGATGTCCCGGCGGAAGTCGGCCAGCGACACCTCGGCGCCGAGCCCCGCACCGACCTGCCAGACCTTGTTCGCCCAGCGGTCGAACTCGGGGTCGTGCGTGACGCCCCGTTCGAGTGTGATGCCCTCGAACTCGGAACGGCCCGGCGACTTCCGCGGAGAACTCGGGTCTCCGCCGTGCCGGTGCTTGACCACCTCGGTGGTCCGCTTCAGCGGACTGACCTTGCTGATGCCCGCGACCGTACGCCCGCCCCACACGACGAGGAACTTGAAGTTCTTGTACGGGTCGAAGCGATGGGCGTTGACCTGGAATTCAGCCATCGGATTCCCCAACCTCGAACTGTCCTGCCAGCTGCTGGATCTTGACGACCACGAATTCCGCGGGTTTGACCGGAGCGATGCCGACCAGCACGTTCACCACCCCGCGCTCGATATCGGCCTCTGTTGTGGTGTCCTTGTCGCACTTCACGAAGTACGCCGCACGCGGCGTGGTGCCCTTGAAAGCGCCCTGCCGGAAAAGCGTGTTGAGGTAGGCGGAGGTGTCCAGCCGGATCTGCTGCCACAACTGCTCGCCGTTCGGCTCGAAAACCACCCACTGCAGCCCTCGCTGGAGGCTCTCCTCGACGTGCAGTGCCAGCCGGCGTACCGGCAGGTACTTCCACTCGCTCTCGAGCGCGTCCGCCCCCTCCATCGTCCGGGCGCCCCACACCAGCGGGCCGACGACCGGGAAGGTGCGCAGGCAGTTCACGCCCAGCGGGCCCAGCAGACCGTTCTCCCGGTCGGTCAGCTGTACGGTCAGCGACCGGACGCCGGCGAGCCGGGCCTCGGTACCGGCAGGTGCCTTCCAGACTCCGCGATCGGCGTCGGTACGGGCGAAGACCCCGGCGAGGGCTCCCGACGGCGGGAAGGAACGCAGCCTGCCCGTCAGCGGATCGTTCAGCTGCAGGTGCGGGAAGTACAGCGCCGCGTGGTTGCTGCGCACCTGTTCGAAAGCGCCCAGGCCGGCCCGTGCGCTGTCCACGCTGACCCACGTGGCGGGGGCGTCGACCAGCAGGAAGATCCGCTGCTCCCGGCAGAGTGCCTGTGCCGCCGAGAGGACGGTGACCATGTCCTCGGTGGACTCGTAGGCCGAAAGCTCCGGCAGGGACAGCAGGTTGACGTCGTCGACGTCGCGCAGTGCCTGGAGCCCGGTCTTGCGGGCCTCGCTGCCGATGATGTCGCCCGGGCCGGGGGGATCGCCGTCCACGCCGCCGCTCAGTGCGAACACGGGCGGGTTGACGGTGGCCTCCAGGCCCAGGTCGTTGGCGCACTCGCCGACGAAGCGGACGACGTCGTCCGGGTCCAGGGACCCGGCGACCACCTGGATCCGCCGGCCGAACGCGGCGACCTCGGCCCCGGCGAAGGCCCGCTTGCCCGGGGCGTCCGGCAGCGCGCGCAGCTTGCGCTCCAGGAGCAGGGCCAGCTGGGTGACGTCCGCGGGGGGATCACCGTCCTGGTCCGGGTCGTACAGAGTGAACTCGCGTTCCACCTCACCGATCTTGACCGTGAGGTCGACGGCGAGGTCGGGGAGTTCGGACCCGAACGGCTTGGAGACCGTCCCGGAGGGATCCGGGCGGCCCTCGCCGAGCACCTCCACCTGGACGAGCGCGGAGCCCTCGTTGACCACCGTCTCCACGAAGCGGCCATGGCCGGACTGCATGGAGAGCCCCGTGAAACTCTCCCGCGCCCCGCCCTTCGCGTCGAGGACGTGGAGGTTGAAGGTCTCCTCAGGAGTGCGAGTGTCGTGGTCGACGGCGACCCGGAGCCCCGACCCCCAGACGCCGGGCTCTTTCGCACTCACCTTCAGCACCGGGCATTCGCTGCGGTCCTCGGTGGACTCGAGCGTGACGCAGGCCGCCTCACCGGTCCCGGACGCGGCCACGCGCACGACGACGGCGACCGTGCCGCCGTTGCCGAAGAACTGGTGCACGGCGTAGCTGACGGCGCTCTGCGAGGTGAGGCCGCCGAAACGGCGCTCGAACTCGGCGAAACTGGTGATCCGGACCGGCTTGTTCAACGGACCCCGGCGGGTGTGACCGACAAAGGCGGTCACCGAGGTGGTGACCCCGCCGATGGTACGGACGCTGCTGGGAAGCTCTTCGATGTATACGCCGGGATAGCTCGTTTGCGTCAGCATTCCCCCTCCAATCCCTACGGGCACCAAGAGATGCGCAGGAGGGATGAAAGAGCGTGCTCGACGCACACTTCCGCTGTGAAACTCCCCCGTCGCACACCCCGTGCGGTAGCCATACCGCAGGGCCCCGTACATGACCCGTGGATCACATGACGTGTGGCTCCTGGCGCATGAATGCCCTAGCAAGACTGGGGGAGTTCACCGAAGCGGGTCAAGGAGCCGTTTCGGCCATGTGGCGGCTGAAGTGTCCGATTATGCATACGTGGGTGACGGTATGGAGTATTCCGGTGAAGAGTTCATGGA
>NZ_JBOHCV010000047.1:0-4050 GCF_050698815.1 Streptomyces sp. | reverse complement strand
CATGGGCCTCGCGGACGCCGCTTCGGCGGCCCGGCTGAAGGTCTCGGCGGCGCTGCTGCCCGAGCTGAGCGACGCGCAGCACAGCGCGGCGCAGCGGTTCCATCTGGACGCGCCGGGCTGGTGGCAGCCGCCGGAGACGCCGGCGCTGCTGCCGGCGCTGGCGGACGCCGTGTGGGCGGACCGCGGGGTGACGATGCGCTACCGGCGGCGGAGTGCCGAGGTGGAGCGGGAGCTGGAGCCGTACGGACTCGTGCTGAAGGCGGGCGTCTGGTACCTGGCGGCCCGGGTGGTGCCGGGCGGCGACCACCGCGTGTACCGGGTGGACCGTGTCACGGGTGTCGAGGAGACCGGCGAACGCTTCGTGCGGGACGAGGACTTCGACCTGCCCGGCTTCTGGGCGGAGCGGTCGGCGGCGTTCGCGCGGTCGATCCTGCGGGAGGAAGTGGTGCTGCGGCTGTCCGAGGCCGGTGCGCGGCGGTTGCGCCACGTCACGGACCGTACGGCCGCGGACGAGGCGCTGGCCTCGGGCCGGGACGACGGCGGTGGCCGCACCACAGTCGTCCTGGCCGTGGAGTCGCTGGACGTGGCCCGCACCCAGCTGCTCGCCCTCGGCCCGGAGTGCGAGGTGCTGGAGCCGCCCGCGCTCCGGGCCCGGTTCGTGGAGACGGCGCGGCGCATGGCCGCGGTGTACGAGCCGGACGGTCAGCGGTAACCGGTGACGTCAGCGGTCTTGGCGCTCTGGTCGACCTCCGTCATGTAGCGCCAGGCGTCGGGTGCCGAACCGTCCGCGTCCGTGAAGCCGTACTCCTGCGCGAGACCGCCGCTGGACAGCGACTTCCCGTTGAACCGGGCCACGTCCGGGTCGGCCGCCAGCGCCGTCACCGCGCGCCCGACGAGGACGGGAGACTCGGAGATGGCGAAGTGCGGGTTCTGCGCGGCGCCTTCGCGCCAGTTCTCCTCGGTCACCTTGAAGGCCGTGTCGAGCATCGCCTCCGAACGCAGCCAGCCAGGCGTGAGACAGACCGCCGTCGCGCCGTACTCGGGAAGCTCCTCGGCCAGGCCGTGCGCCATCCGCAGCGGCGCGTATTTCGCCAGGTCGTAGTAGAAGGGGTTGCGGTAGCGGGGGCCGTTGTACTCCTCGGTGCCGTCGGTGACTTCGACGACCAGCCCACCCGGGTTCCGGATGAGCAGCGGAATCGCGTACCGGCTGGTGACGATGTGCGTCTCGACCCCGAGCCGCAGCATCCGCATGCCGTCCGCCAGGTCGTGCTCCCACATCTTCTTGTCCCACCCGACGAGATGGTCGCCGCCCCAGATGTCGTTGACCAGGATGTCCAGCCGTCCCTGCTCGCGGTCGATCCGCTCGGTCAGCGCCCGTACCTGCTCGGGATCGAGGTGGTCGGTGGGCACCGCGACGCCCGTACCGCCCGCCTCCTCGATCAGCTCTGCGGTGCCCTCGATGGTCTCGGTCGCGCGGCCGACCTCGCTCACGTGCTCCCGTGTGGTGCGGCCCGTCGCGTAGACGGTCGCCCCCGCTCTGCCCAGCTCCACGGCCATGGCCCGGCCCGATCCCCGTGTCGCTCCCGCGACCAGTGCCACCTTGCCCGTCAGCGCCCCTGCTGTGTTCACCCGGCTGTCCTCCTCGGTGCGTGTTCCGTCTCCGTACGGACAGCACGCTGACACGGATACCGGACATCCACTGTCGGGCTTTTCCGGCGGCCTCGTTCATGCCGGAACGGGTGAATTGTGGAACGATCACAACAGCCGCGCATTGAGCCGCTGGTGAACAGCCTGGTAACGACAAGGCGGCATCTGAGGGAGTCCGCGTGCATGGGGCGGGCACAAGGCGGATGCTGTGTTCGTGATGGACGAGACCGAGTTCTGGGCGCTGATCGATTCCACCCGTGCGGCCGCCGCGGACGGCGACCCCGAGGAGCAGGCCGACCTGCTCGTCGAGCGGCTGACGCGGCTCGACCCGGACGCCGTGATGTTCTTCGCCCGGCACTTCGAATCCCGCTACAACCGCGCCTCCCAGTGGGACTTGTGGGCCGCCGCGTGGATTCTGCTGGACGGCGTCAGCGACGACGCGTTCGACGCGTTCCGCTGCTGGCTGATCGGCCAGGGCCGGGAGGTCTTCGAGAGCGCGGCGCACGAGGCGGATTCGCTCGCCGACGTGCTGGAGGGCTTCGACGAGGAGCTGGACGGCGACGCCGAGGACCTCGGCTACGCAGCCGACGAGGCGTACGAGCAGCTCACCGGCACCGTCATGCCGGACCTCGGGGTGCCCGAGGCGCCGGAGGACCCGACCGGGATGCCGCTCGACCTGGAGGACGAGGCCGCGCTCGCGGAGCGGCTGCCCAAGCTGTGGGACCGCTTCCGCGGCTGACCGGGGAGGTCCCCGGACGATCCCGGAGCGCGCGGCGCTTCAAGGTGGCGGCCGTAGACGGCAGGATGACCTCATGCGCATCGCGGTCACCGGTTCCACCGGCCTCATCGGCACGGCCCTCGCCCGCTCGCTCCGGGCGGACGGGCACGACATCGTCCGCCTCGTGCGGCGCGCCAGCGAGGACGCGCGGCGGTACGAGCCCGCGGCCGCGGGCTCCGGCCCGGCGGGGCAGCCGCCGGCCGAGGTGAAGTGGGACCCGAAGAGGCAGTACGTCGACGTGAGCGGTCTCGTCGGCTGCGACGCCGTCGTCCACCTCGCGGGCGCGGGCGTCGCGGACCGGCGCTGGACCCCCGCGTACAAGAAGGAGATCCGCGACAGCCGCGTACTGGGCACCGCGGCCATCGCCGACGCCCTCGCCACGCTCGACGAGCCGCCCCGCACCCTGATCGTCGGATCGGCCATCGGCTACTACGGCGATACGGGCGACCGCACCGTCGACGAGAGCGCCCCGCCCGGTGAGGGCTTCCTGGCCGACCTGTGCCAGGAGTGGGAGGAGGCGGCGAGCGCGGCGGCCGAGGCGGGCATCCGGACGGTCTTCGCCCGTACCGGTCTGGTCGTCGCACGCGGGGGCGGCGCGTGGGCGCGGCTGTTCCCCATCTTCAAGGCGGGGCTCGGCGGCCGGATCGGCGACGGGAAGCAGTACTGGAGCTATATCGCGCTGCACGACCACATCGCGGCCCTGCGTTTCCTCCTGGACACGGCACAGCTGTCGGGCCCGGTCAACCTCACGGCGCCGGAGCCGGTCACCAACCGGGAGGTCACCGCGGCCATGGGCCGGGTGCTGCACCGCCCCACCCCGTTCCCGGTCCCGGCGCCCGCGCTGCGTGCGGCGCTCGGCGAGTTCGCAGAGGACGTGCTGGGCAGCCAGCGCGTGGTGCCGAAGCGATTGCTCGAATCGGGCTTCAGCTTCGCGTTTCCGCACATCGATGACGCGGTACGCGCCGCACTGCGCTGACGGTACGCGCGGCGTACGCCGCATCGTGACGCCGTGACGTACTCCTGGCGGGTTGTGCGACCCCGTGCGACCGTGCTCTGCCTGTGCGACTGGCAGCGACCGGACCGCTGCGTAGAGTCGTGTCGGTGACGGGTGACGGGTATCGCCCCGCACCGGTCCGGGCATCACGACGTCAGCGGGACGGCACCGCACCGCGCGCCGACCAGGGAGGCACCGTGCACTCCAGCGACACAGCACGCACCGGCCGTTCGCGGCCCCTGGACGCCGACGTCGTCGTCGTCGGTGCGGGCCTGGCCGGTCTCGCCGCCGCCCATCATCTGACCGGTGCCGGACTCCAGGTCATCGTGCTGGAGGCCACCTCGCGGGTGGGCGGCCGGATGGCCACCGAGCGCGTCGACGGCTACCTGCTGGACAGCTGCGGGCGACTGCTGTGCCCGTCCTGGCCGGAATTCCGGCGACTGCCCGCACTCGACGGGCTGGAGCTGCGCGCGTTCGCGCCGGGAGCGGTGCTCCACACCGACGGCCGGACGCACCGGATCGGCGACCTTCACCGCACGGCGGCCCGGCACACCCGCACGGGACCGGCCGGCCGCCGGGCCGACAGCCCGGGTGACTCGGGCGGCTCGGGCGGCTCCGGGTACGCCGGGCG
>NZ_JBOHCV010000046.1:0-33416 GCF_050698815.1 Streptomyces sp. | reverse complement strand
GCTCGGCGCAGAGGGCATGCTGCTGGTCACCCCGGACGGCACCTGGACGGCGCGTCCGCCCGAGCCGTTCGCGGGCAACCCCACCGGTGCGGGCGACTCCGCCGTGGCGGGGCTGCTGTCCGGACTGGTGGAGGGGCTGCCCTGGCCGGACCGGCTGACGCGGGCGGTCGCGCTGTCGGCGGCGACCGTACGGGCTCCCACCGCCGGTGAGTTCGACGCGGGCGTGCACGCCGGCCTGCTCTCGCGGGTGACGGTCACGGAACACGGCGACGCCGCGTCCGGCTAGCGCTTCACCTTGCCGGCCTTGAGTGAGACCTGGTCGAGGTTGAAGTTGCACTTGTTCCCCTGCTCGCAGGAGATCTTGATGTCGTTCTCGCCCCGCTCGAGGCTGACCCAGGCGAAGGTCCGCGTCCAGCCCTTCGCCCAGTCCCCCTGCTGCGCGTTGCCGAAGTTGGACATGTTGAGCGGCTGCGAGAGGGGCTGTCCGTTGACCGAGAGAGTCGAGTCGGCGTCCTCGCCGGGCACCCCGTACCGCGCGAAGAGGGTGTACTGCCCGGCCTTCGGCACATCGTCGATCGTCCAGGTGGCGGAGGCTCCAGGGGTGCTCATGCCGCCGACGTACGTGCCGCCCTCGGACTGGGCGTTGGGTACGTCGCTCGCCGCGACGGCCCCGCCCGCCAGGCTGAGGCCGGCCGCGTCCTGCTTGCCGATGCCCTTCCCCTTGCGCGGCTTGCCGTCGTCGCCGGGCTTGTCCTGCCCGCCGCCGCCCTTGCCGTCACCGCCGACGGTGGAGCCGGACGATTCGGTGGCCTCGCCGCCGGTCTTGCCGTCGCTGTTGAAGTAGATGGCCGCGCCGATGCCTATGACGACGGCCGCGACCACCGCGATCGCGCCGACCAGCAGGCCGTTGCGGCTGCGTCCGCCGCCATAGCCCTCGCCGTGGTGCTGTGCCTGGGTCTGGCGGGCGGCCGCCCGGCCGCCCGGCATCGTCTCGGGTGCGGCGTAGTGCGTGCTGGGCTGCTGCATCTGCTGGGTGCGCCCCGCACCGTACTGGCCTCCGTACTGGCCGCCGCCGTACTGGCGCTCGCCGACCGTGTGCACCTGGCTGTACGAGCGCCGGGGCGCTCCGGGTTGTGGGGCCGTTGGTGCCGTCGAGCCGTCACCGCCCTGCTGGCGGTAGAGGTAGGCGAACGGGTCGTCGCCCGCAGGCGTCGCGCCCGTGCCGTCGTTCTCGGCGGTCATCCCCTGTCACTCCCTACTGCGTCAGGTATTCGGCCGAGCCTACCTCTCCCGGGTGAGGGTCACCCCCACGAACAGACGATCAGTCAGCGGACGCCAGGGAAACATCTGAGGTACGGATCACACCACCGGTGTCCCGCCCGCAGCCGCCCCGGCCCGTCTATCCGGCGCGGCGCTGCCCCTTGGAGCGGGACCGCTTCTCCACGTACATCCGCTGGTCGGCCGACTGCAGCACCTCTTCGGCGGTCATTCCGCACCCCGCCCAGCCGATGCCGAAGCTCGCCCCGACGCGCACCCCGCGGCCGTCCACGCGGATCGGCGGGATGATCGCGTTGCGCAACCGGACCGCGAGGTCCTGCGCCTCCGCCGGACCGAGTCCGTCCGTGAGCACCACGAACTCGTCGCCGCCCATCCGGGCCACCGTGTCGTTGTCCCGCACCCCGGCCGTCAGCCTGCGGGCGACCTCGACCAGGACCGCGTCGCCGCAGTTGTGCCCGAACCGGTCGTTGATCGACTTGAAGCCGTCCAGGTCGCAGAAGAGGACGGCGAGACCCTTTTCACCGGGCACGGTGCCCGAGGGGGCCACCGCGTGCTGGTGATGCGGGTCGTAGAGCCCCTCTCCGGCGATCACCCCCGACCCCGTGTCGTCGAAGTGGAACCCCGGCCCGAAGCCCTTGTCGACCTCGTCCAGATCCGTGAGCGCCACGCCGGAGATGACCGGCCCCGGCCGGGCGCAGAGACGCCCGCTGAGGCGGGCGCGCAGCTCGGCGCTGTTGGGCAGTCCCGTGAGCGAGTCGTGGCTGGCGCGGTGGGCGAGGTGCAGCTCGTGCCGCTTGCGCTCCTCGATGTCCTCGACGTGGGTGAGCAGGAAGCGCGGCCCGTCGGCGGTGTCGGCCACCACGGAGTTGCGCAGCGAGACCCACACGTAGGACCCGTCGCGCCGGGCCAGCCGCAGCTCGGCCCGGCCGCCCTCGGCGGACGTACGCAGCAGGGTGCCGATGTCCTCGGGGTGGACGATGTCGGAGAAGGAGTAGCGCCGCATTGCGGAGGCGGAGCGGTTCAGCAGCCGGCACAGCGCGTCGTTGATCCGGATCAGCCGCCCGTGCTGGTCGCCGCCCATCTCCGCGACGGCCATCCCGCTCGGCGCGTACTCGAACGCCTGCCGGAAGCTCTCCTCGCTCGCGCGCAGCGCCGACTGCTCCCGCTCGAGGCGGACCAGCGCGCGCTGCATGTTGGAGCGGAGGCGCGCGTTGCTGAGCGCGATGGCGGCCTGCGACGAGTACATCTGCAGGGCCTCGCGTCCCCACGCGCCGGGCCGCCGCCCGTTGCGCGGCTTGTCGACGGAGATCACGCCCACCAGTTCGTGGTCGGAGGCGTACAGCGGGGCGAGAAGGCGGTCCATCGGATGCCACTGCTCGGGGGTCTGCGGTGCGGGTCCCGTCGAGTGCCACTGGGGTACGTCGTCGTCATCGAGGACCCAGCCCTCGGTGTACGGGATGAAGCGGAGGTCTCCCCACTCCTCGCCCATGGACAGCCGGCGGTCCCAGGACGCGCGCGAGCCGGCCCGGCCCGCCATCATCGACTCGGCCAGCTGGCTGCCGGCGACCGCGGCGACGACGAGGTCGCCTTCGGGACGTACGAGATTGACCGCGGCCAGCTCGAAGCCGAGGCCTTCGACCACGCCGTCGGCGACGGTCTGCAGGGTGTCGGCAAGGCTGCGCGCGGTGTTCAGCCGCGACACGACGCGGTGCAGCTGGCGCAGACTGGCAAGTCGGACATAGGGCTCCGACTCGGTTTCCATCGCCCTCCCCCCTGAGCCTCGTCCGTCAACTCCAGGTGTTCGCGGGACGTCGTCGTCCGACTGCCACGGCCACTGAATCACAGCGAGCTGTTCACCCGGTACACAGGGTCAACAATTATTGCTCGCTGTGACTCAAGTCACAACAGTGCGCTGTCTGTTGCCTCCACTCCGTGTGAGCGTTTCACACCCGGAAGCGCTGGTCGAAGCGTTCGACGGAATGGCCGGCCGGGAGAGGTGCGGCGTTACCGGGGCGTAGGACTGCGAACGCGCTCCCCCTGTGCGCCCCACCACGCCGTCACCGCACTCCCCGCGTCCGCCCGCACCGGCCCATGCCTGCCCGTCCGCACCGGCCCATGCCCGTCCACGCCATGGGTCGCTGGTCCTGGTCCCGGGGTCCGATGTGCGCGGCGGGCCGCACCGGTTAGCGTTCTTGACGTGTCCAACGCAGTGCAGCAGAAGCCGAGCCCGCCGGTCGATCAGCCGATGCCCCATGCTGAAGGGGTGAGTGAGGACGAGTTCCGGGCCGCCATGACACGGCTGGCGGCCGGAGTGGTGCTGGTGACGGCCTACGACGCCGAGGACGGCCCGGGCGGCGCCGACGTCGGCATGACCGCCACCTCCTTCATGTCGGTCTCCCTCGACCCCCCTTTGGTCATGGTCAGCGTCCGGAACGGGTCCCGGATGGATGAGCTGCTGGAACGCCAGACCTACTGGGCCGCCTCCCTGCTCACCGAGGGCCAGCGCCAGACGGCGGGCCGCTTCGCCATGAAGGGGCGGCTCAGCGACCGGCTGCTCTTCCGTGACCTTCCGCACACCCGGGGCGAGGCCTCGGACGCGCCGCTGGTGACCGGGGCGCTGGCCACGGTCGAGTGCCGCACGGAGCAGCGCGTACAGGCGGGCGACCACACGCTGGTGATCGGGCGGGTACTGGCGGCGGGACTGCCGCACGCGGCGGACAGCAGGCCGCTCACCTACTTCCGCGGCCGCTACCACTCGCTCACGAAGGGCGGCGACTGACCGGACCGCGGTCCGGCACTCGCGCTGTCAGGTCCGGGACGCGCACCGTCGTGTCCGGGACGCGCACCGTCACGACCAGTCGCGGCCCGAGCGCCCCCGCTTCAGGTCGCCGCGCTGCTGCTTCTTGCGCAGCCGCCGCTCGTTGACGCCGCGCGGCACCTTCTTCTTGCGGCGGGGACGCGGCGGCGGCGCTGTCGCCTCCGCGAGCAGCGCCGCCATCCGTGTGGCCGCGGCCTCGCGGTTACGCCACTGGGAGCGGTGCTCACTCGCCCGTACGACCAGCACCCCGCCGTCCGCACCCACGAGCCGTCCCGCGCCCGACAGCCGCTCCAGGGCGCGCTCCTTCCAGACCTCGGGCAGCACCTGCGTGGCCGCCAGATCGAACCGCAGCTCGACCTGGGTGTCGCTGGTGTTGACGTGCTGCCCACCTGGCCCGGACGAGCGCGTGAAACGACACACCAGTTCGGCCTCCGGCAGGGAGACCGCACCACGGATGACGTAAGGAGGACCGGACATGTGTCCCATGGTCGCGCCTCCGCGCGCCCCCGTCACCGCCTTTTGGTGGCGACGGCGAAGAACGTGAAGGAACCTGGAACCCGTCCGTCCCCCGACTGCGTTGTGAGAAGTGAGGACACGGACCCTCGAACGAGCTCACCAACAGAAACAGAAGGGCATCCCCATGGCTGTAAGCCTGTCCAAGGGCGGCAACGTCTCCCTCACCAAGGAGGCGCCGGGTCTGACCGCCATCACGGTCGGCCTCGGCTGGGACGTCCGCACGACCACGGGTACGGACTTCGACCTGGACGCGAGCGCCATCGCGGTGAACCCGACCGGCAAGGTCTACTCCGACCAGCACTTCATCTTCTTCAACAACAAGGCGACCCCCGACCAGAGCATCGTGCACACCGGTGACAACGTCACCGGTGAGGGCGAAGGCGACGACGAGCAGATCAACGTCAACCTCGCCGGCCTGCCCGCCGACGTCGACAAGATCGTCTTCCCGGTCTCCATCTACGACGCCGAGAGCCGCAGCCAGAACTTCGGCCAGGTGCGCAACGCCTTCATCCGCATCGTCAACCAGGCGGGCCAGACGGAGATCGCGCGCTACGACCTGAGCGAGGACGCGGCCACCGAGACCGCCATGGTCTTCGGCGAGCTGTACCGCAGCGGCGCGGAGTGGAAGTTCCGCGCGGTGGGCCAGGGGTACGCCTCCGGCCTGGTCGGCATCGCCCAGGACTTCGGGGTCAACGTCTGACCTGACGGACTCCGGTGCACGGCCATGGTGTGGGGCCGGGTGTGCGGCAAGGGCGGCTCCCCCTCGACGGAAGGGGGCGCCGCCCTTGCCGTTGCCGTGCGGCACCCCGCCACGTGACACGATCGTGGCGTGCTCGACATCGGCTACTCGCTCTCCCGGCGCTTCCCGGACCCGCCGCAGACGGACTACCGCACGGCGGACGTACGGGCGCTGCGGCACGACCTGTTCTGCGGAGACGTCTATCTCGCCGACACCAAGGCGGACCGTGAACTGGCCACCGCCTGGGGCTGGCTGCCCGTACTCGACTTCGGCTGGGCGCTGTGCGACATCGCCGAACGCCTCGACGCCGATCCGCGCGGCAGCCGGGCGGCCGGACCGCAGCGGGCCGAGGTGGACTTCACGCAGAGCAGCGACCGGATGCGCTTCGAGCGCCGCTTCGGCTGGGTGGACGTCACCGCCGACTGGGTCACGGACGAGGGACCGCCGCTCACCTGCGGGCACGCCGAACTGCGCCGCGAGGCCCGCGACTTCCTGCACGACCTCCTCGCCGACCTCACGGACATGCACGAGGGCCTGGCGGACAACCCGGCCCTGTGGGCCCTGCAGGCCCGCTTCCCGCGCGTCTGAGGGCCGCCGCCCGCTCGCGCGTCAGGTGCCGACGCGTACACCGATCTCGGCGGCGAACACCGGGGCCAGGTCCATCAGCTGGGCCGAGCTGATCACCGCGCCCCTCAACCGCCCCACACCTGCGGCGATCTCCAGCTCAGCCGCCTCCCGCAGATCCACCTCCGCCAGCGTCGCCTGCGTGAAGTCCGCGCCGCGCACCACGGAGCCGGGAAACGCGACCCGTTCGAGCGTCGCACCGCTGAAGTCCGGCTCCACCAGCACGCAGTTCTCGAAGGTGACGTCCCGCAGCGTGGCCTGGCGCAGATTGAGGAAGTCGATCTTCCCGCCGCGCACGAGCACTCTGGACAGCCGCGCCCCGTGCACCTGTGTACCGCCCAGCCGGGCGTCGAGCAGCTCCACGTCCCGTATCTCCGCGCCCGACAGGTCCGCGCCCACCCCCGTCACGCCCTCCAGCACGCTGTCGATCAGCCGCACCCGCCCCCAGCCGGCCTCCGCGAGCGAGCAGCGGTACATCCCGCAGTCCAGGAACGTCGCCCCAGCGGCGTCCGTGCCCCCCAGGTCGACGTCCTCGAAGCCCACCCCGTCGTAGTCGCCGTCCGGTACCAACGGGCCGTCTCCCGCCCCGCCCTGTTCGTAGGGCCGCAGCTCCGGAAGCCTCACCTCCGGTCGCCGGGGCGCGCGCACGGCCCCACTCGCCTTCGTCCTCGCCATCCCCCCATCGTGCACGCCGCCACTGACAACCGGTGCCGACGCCGGCCCGCGTACGGAGCCGGGGCGAGCACGTGCGCCCTCACCCCGGTCCGTATGCGCGATTTCCACCTCGGTGCTCGGGCGTGGGCTAACCCTGCGTCCGGGCGTACTCGGTCGCCATCACGCCGGCGAAGTCGTACATGATGACCGGTTCATCCCCGACGACCCAGGCGTCGTGCCCGGGCGGGGTGACGAAGACGTCGCCGGGCCCGACCTCGAACTCCCCTCCGTCGTCCATCCTGATGTGCATCCGTCCTTGCACCATGAAGCCGTTGTGGCGGACTTCGCAGCTGTCAGTCCCGGCGAGCGGACGGATCGACTCCGCCCAGCGCCAGCCCGGCTCGAACGTGGCCACGGCGAAGTCCAGTCCGCTCAGGTGCAGGGCCTCGAGGTGACCCCGGGGAAAGTCTCGACGTTCATCCGGCTTGTCGATCGTTTTGACTTCCATCATGAGGACTTCCTCCCTTCGCCCCCCGCTGTCTCTTCCTCCATGGTGCGACCGGAAGCGGACAAGCGGAAACCCGCGGCGCGGAAACCTCGGACCGGGTCTCCGATGCGCCTCTGACCTGCTGACATCAGCCGGTGGCGAGCACCTTGAGGCGGGCGTAGGCACCGTTGAAGCGGTTGCGGTCACCGACCGTCTTCCCCTTGGACGTGTACTGCCAGAAGGTCTGGAAGTGCCATCCCGCCGGCAGCGGGCCGACGGAGGAGCCGTAGCGGGGGATCCACAGCGGGTTGGTGCTGCTGAACCTGCCGCTGTTGCCGGTGCACCGCTTCCACCAGGTGGTGGAGGTGTAGATGACGGGGTGACGGCCGGTGTTCGCGTGGTAGGTCCGGGAGAAGTCGGCGATCCAGTTCACCATGGACGCCGCGGACTTGCCGTAGCAGGCCGAGCCGTAGGGGTTGTACTCCAGGTCGAGCGCGCCGGGCAGCGTCTTCCCGTCCTTCGACCAGTCGCCGCCGTGCGCGAGGAAGTACTTGGCCTGGGCGGCGCCGCTGGAGCTGGCGGGCAGCGCGAAGTGGTACGCCCCGCGGATCATGCCGGTGCGGTAGGAGCCGTTGTACTGCTGCGCGAAGTAGGGGTTCCGGTAGCTCGTGCCCTCGGTGGCCTTGACGTACGCGAACCGCACGCCCCCTCTCCACAGCGTGGACCAGGGAACACTGCCGTTGTGGCTGGAGACGTCCACGCCCTCGACCGACGGAACGGCGAGCGTCCGCGGCGCGGAGACGACGTGGTTGCCGCCTTCGCGGGCTCCGATGGTGGAACCCATCCAGTCCTTCTCCGGGTGAGCGGGGTGGTTGTCCCCGCTCTGCGCGCCGGCGGTCGCGGGCAGAGCGACGAGCAGGGCGACGACGGAGAGGAGGACGGCGGGGAGCTTCACCGGGCCGGAGAGGGCGCGGCGCGCCGGGCCGGGCGTGTGCAAGGGCATGCGTGCCTCCGAAGGCGTCGATGAGTGCTGGACCAGCGCGGCAACAGCCACTCGAAGGTACCCGTACAAAAACATACAAAATGGACGACTCGCCGAGTCCTGGCCTACCGGCCGCGCCCGCCCCGGCACTGTTGACCAGGCGTGAGCGACGCCGACAGACTGCCGGGCATGGCGATCACCGGGCCCTCCCCCCGACACACACTCCGCGGGGTGGCGACGGCCGCGGCCGCGCGCCTCACCCGCCCCGACGGGCACGGACGGGGCGCACTCGTCGCGTTCGGCGCACTGGCCGCCGCCGACCTGGCGGCCGTCGCCCGCGACCACCCACGGGGCCTGCGCCGGGCGGCCAAGCCGCTGCTGATGCCCGCCCTCGCCTCGTACGTCCTGCGCCGCCGCCCGGACCGGCACACCCCCGCACCCGGCACCCTCGTCACCGGCCTCGCCTTCGCCGCGGCAGGAGACACCGCACTCCTCTTCGACAAGCGCGAGCCGGCCTTCCTGCTCGGCATGGCCGCCTTCCTCGGCACCCAGGTCAGCTACACCGCGGGCTACGCCCGGCTCGGCGCGCTGCGCTCCATCCGCCGCCGGCCCTGGCCGGCGCTCGGCTGCCTCGCGGGCTGGGCCGCGGTGAACGCCGCACTCGCCCCCTCCCTGGAACAGCGGCTGCGGCTGCCCGTCGCGGGCTACAGCCTCGCGCTGACCGTGATGGGCGCGGCAGCGCTCGGCGTGGGCGGCAAGGTCGGCGCGGGCGCCGCCGCCTTCCTCGGCTCGGACCTGCTCATCGGTTTGCAGGCGGCGGGCCGGAAAGTGCCGTCCCAGGAGGTGCTGATCATGGCCGGCTACCTCCTGGGCCAGTACCTCATCACCACGGGCTGGCTGGACCGCCTCGAGGACGGGCAGCGGCCCGACGTGACCTGACTCACTGCGCGAAGGGCGGGTTACGGGCCAGTATCCCGGGCAGCGACCTCGCGACCCGCACTTCTGCGCGGCCACCCGGCGTCGGCCCTTCTCGGCGGGCTCTCGTCATGCCGACAATGCGAGCAGGCAATGCGAGCAGCGTCTGAACAGTCACGCCCACGGTTCATCGGGAACCGACAGAGAGGGAGACCGATGTCAGATCCAGATCCGCAGCTGGTGGGTGTCGCCGCCGAGTCCAGCGCCGGGGAAACCCGGGTGGCGGTCACGCCCGCGAGCATCCGTCACATCCTGGGGCTCGGCTACGACGTCGTCGTGGAGTCGGGGGCCGGTGCGGCTTCGGGCTTCTCCGACGACGCCTACACCGAGGCGGGTGCGCGGATCGGCGACGCCTGGCGGGCGGACATCGTCCTGAAGATCAACGAGCCGTCGCACGAGGAGACCGGACGGCTGCGCGACGGCGCGACCCTCGTCGGGCTGATCGCCCCGGCGCTGAACCCCGCTCTGCTGGACGATCTCGCGCAGCACCCCGTCACCGTGCTGGCCATGGACGCCGTGCCGCGGATCTCGCGGGCACAGTCGCTGGACGTGCTGAGCTCGATGGCCAACATCGCGGGGTACAGGGCCGTCATCGAG
The DNA here is from genome assembly GCF_050698815.1 of Streptomyces sp. Classification (GTDB taxonomy): domain Bacteria; phylum Actinomycetota; class Actinomycetes; order Streptomycetales; family Streptomycetaceae; genus Streptomyces. The sequence goes on along the minus strand of NZ_JBOHCV010000046.1, from coordinate 23,746 downwards.
GCCGCACACGCCTTCGGGCGGTTCTTCACCGGCCAGGTCACCGCCGCGGGCAAGGTGCCCCCGGCCAAGGTGCTGGTGGCCGGCGCGGGAGTGGCCGGTCTCGCGGCGATCGGAGCCGCCAGCAGCCTGGGCGCGGTCGTACGGGCGACCGATCCGCGCCCGGAGGTCGCCGACCAGGTCCGCTCGCTGGGCGGCGAGTTCCTCGCCGTCGAGGTGGAGCAGGAGGCCGGCTCGGACGGATACGCCAAGCAGACCTCGGAGGCGTACGACCTCCGCGCAGCGGAGATCTACAGCGAGCAGGCGGCCGACGTCGACATCGTCATCACCACGGCGCTGATCCCCGGCAGGCCTGCCCCGCGGCTGATCACCGCGCAGGACGTCGCGCGCATGAAGCCCGGCAGTGTCATCGTCGACATGGCCGCGGCGCAGGGCGGCAACGTCGAGGGGACGGTCGCGGGAAAGGCGATCGTCACCGACAACGGTGTGACGATCGTCGGCTACACCGACCTTCCGGGGCGGCTGCCCGCCCAGGCCTCGCAGCTGTACGGCTCCAACGTGATCAACCTGCTCAAGCTACTCACGCCGGACAAGGACGGGCGGCTGCGGCTGGACTTCGACGACATCGTGCAGCGGTCCGTCACGGTCGTACGGGACGGTGAGAAGACCTGGCCGCCACCACCGGTCCAGGTGTCCGCCGCGCCCCCTTCCGCCCCCGCGACACCCGCCGCCACGGCCGTACGGGCGGAGGCGAAGCCACGCTCTTCGGCGGCGGCCCGGTACGCCCTCATCGGCGTCGGCATGCTCGCGCTGTTCCTGCTGATCGCCTTCTCCCCCGCCCAGCTGGCGGCGAACTTCACGGTCTTCGCACTGGCCGTCGTCATCGGCTACTACGTCATCGGCAAGGTGCACCACGCCCTGCACACACCGCTGATGTCCGTCACCAACGCGATCTCGGGGATCGTCGTCATCGGGGCACTGGTGCAGATCGGCCACGGGCCGGTGGCCGTCACCGTCATGTCGTTCGTGGCGATCCTGCTGACCAGCGTCAACATCTTCGGAGGCTTCTCCGTCACCCGCCGCATGCTCGGCATGTTCTCGAAAGGCTGAAGCCCCATGGACGCCAGTACGGCCACCCAGGCCGCCGACATCGTCGCCGCGCTCCTGTTCATTCTGAGCCTGGCCGGGCTCTCCCAGCACCGCACGTCCCGCTCCGGGGTCGTCTTCGGCATCTGCGGCATGGCACTGGCGCTCGTCGCCACCATCGTCCTCGCCGCACACGACATCTCCGCCGGCGCCACCGTCCTGATCCTCGTCGCCATGGTGCTCGGCGGCGCCGCGGGCCTGTGGCGGGCCCGCCTTGTGGCGATGACCCAGATGCCCGAACTCATCGCGATCCTGCACAGCTCCGTCGGCGTGGCCGCGGTGCTCGTCGGCTGGAACAGTTACTACGAGGTCGAGGCGCTGGGAGCCGCACAGACCGAGGTGGCCGCGGACCTCCTCCGGATCCACCACGCCGAGGTGCTCATCGGGATCTTCATCGGCGCGGTCACCTTCACCGGGTCCCTCGTCGCCTTCCTGAAGCTGTCCGCGCGGATCAAGTCCCGGCCGCTGACCCTGCCGGGCAAGAACCTGCTCAACCTCGGCGCCCTGGTCGCCTTCCTGGCCCTGACGATCTGGTTCACGGTCACGCCCGGCCTCGGCCTGATGATCGCGGTCACCGTGCTGGCACTCGCGCTCGGCTGGCACCTGGTCGCCTCCATCGGCGGCGGCGACATGCCCGTCGTGGTCTCGATGCTCAACAGCTACTCGGGCTGGGCGGCAGCGGCGGCGGGATTCCTCCTCAACAACAACCTCCTCATCGTCACCGGAGCGCTGGTCGGCTCCTCCGGCGCCTACCTCTCGTACATCATGTGCAAGGGGATGAACCGGTCGTTCATCTCGGTGATCGCCGGCGGGTTCGGAATCGAGGCCCCGGCGAGCGGCGACGCCGAGCAGGGCGAGCACCACGAGACCACGGCGGAGGAGACGGCCGCCCTCCTGGACGGCGCCGACTCCGTGATCATCACCCCCGGATACGGCATGGCCGTAGCCCAGGCCCAGCACCCCGTGGCCGAGCTGACCCGCGTCCTGCGCGGGCGCGGCGTCGACGTCCGCTTCGGCGTCCACCCGGTCGCCGGCCGGCTGCCGGGACACATGAACGTGCTGCTGGCCGAGGCCAAGGTGCCCTACGACGTCGTACTCGAAATGGACGAGATCAACGACGACTTCGACCGCACCTCGGTCGTCCTGGTCATCGGCGCCAACGACACCGTCAACCCGGCGGCGATGGACGACCCCACCAGCCCGATCGCGGGCATGCCGGTGCTGCGGGTCTGGGAGGCCGAGCACGTCATCGTCTTCAAGCGCTCGATGGCCTCGGGGTACGCGGGCGTGCAGAACCCGCTCTTCTTCCGGGACAACAGCCGCATGCTCTTCGGCGACGCGAAGCAGAGCGTGGAGAACATCCTCCGCGACCTGGGCTCCCACACCTCCGACGCCCCACCGCCACCCGCCGGCACCGCCACGTCCCCCCAGCCCACCACCGCCGCCGCCCCGGCCGACTGACACCGGGTCAGCGCCGCTGCAAGGACCCGGGGCCTTTCCGCGACATGAGGTTTGGGAATCACCGCACCTGTAAGGGCGGTTGGGGCGCTGGCGTGTGCGTTCGGGGCATGGCGGGTGCTGTTCAGGCGCGTTGTGGCACAGCTGTGGCACATCTCAGCCGTGCGTATCGATTCCGCGCGGGCGGCCGAGCAATCAGCGCCCGCGGTGCCTTATCTTCAACCGGCCGTACTCCATGGCCCCGGAGATCCGGATGTGCGGACCACCCGTGCTGCCGCGCCGCCGGGCCTTGTAGACCGGCTGCTTCCACTCCGCGCTCAGTCCCTCGTAATCCACCGTCGCATCGCGCGGCAAGACGATCCGGGCCCAGCCATACGGAAGCCGCAGTTCGATATCGATCACCGGGTATTCGATGATCGCCTGGGACAAGTCCAGCTCTACCTTGCCGTACTCGGACTTGATCTTGAATGTGCGGGGCACCCGCCACCCACCGCGCCGCTGAATCCGTCCACCGAGGGCCTCAATTGCGACGGTCGGGCCCGTGTCCTTATCGGGCAGCGACTCCAGGACCGGCACCAAATCGCCGTGGGTCTTGGCGGTAAGCGCCACTTGGAGGCGCTCGTCCATCTCTTCCCGGTTGATGTACCCCTCGGCGAATGCCTCCTGAAGACGCTCGATGGCTGTGTCGCGATGGTCATCGGAGATCCGCGGCGACATGTCTTGGGGCATGGACGTCATCCCATTCTCATAGCAGCGACAGCAGCAGCGGTACGGCACTGACCTGTGACGATAGTCGTACGCAGCTGATGGCGTCTGCCGTCGTGCGTAGCCGTTGATGTCAGCAGCGGGTGGCAGATGGAACCTGCTGGTCAGCTACAGGTTTTCGACCAGCTACGTCACATGGCGGTGTACGGGCCGGCAGCACGTGCACTGGTCGTCAACGCCATCGACGCTCTCCGGTAGGCACCCGCCACGCCAGTTCTCAGCGTGGGTGCCAATACCCAGGACTCCCCCAGGCCGCTATCAGGTCGCGCCGCCGGACGTCGCGTCCGGATTCCGCCAGCAGACCACGGGCCGGCCGCAGACGCTGGAACCCATGACGGCATACACACCACTCCCCATCCTTCCGGCTGCCCTCAAAGAACTCCGCGATACCGACGATGCCGCGCAACCCTTCTGGCCGTACATCGCCCGTGAGGACGGCGCTCCCCTCAACTGCGTGGGCAGTCCGCTGCGTTGCTGCCTGCGGGCGATCGAGCCCGGTGAGCAGGTCGGGCTCGTCTCGTATGCGCCGCTGCGGCGCTGGGCGGCGGTGACCGGGGCCAATCCCGGAGCGTACGACGAGTCGGGACCGGTGTTCATCCACGCCGGGGAATGCGAGGGACCGCGCGACACCCGCGGCTATCCGTTCGCCCGACCTGGGGCGCTGCGCACCATCCGTCGGTACGACGCTGAGGGCCGTATCGTCGGAGGTCGCCTGCTCGAGATCCCCGACGACGCCGAAGCCGGGTTCGACCAGGCGTTCAGGGAAGCATTCAGCAAGCCAGAGGTGGCCCTGGTGCACGTGCGGGCCGTCGAGTACGGCTGCTTCCAGTTCGAGGTACGCCAACCGTAGATCCTGCGCCCTCAAGGTGCCCAGGCCGCACCGGTCGATCGGGTCCCGGCGGCAGCGGCAGCGGCGAGTATGGGAACCTCTCACTGAACCGCACCCTCCAGAGTTCTTACTGGCTTCCGGCGCACCACACGAGGCCTGCCGCCTCGCCCCAGCGGAAAACCACGGGCGCACGCCTACGCCATGGGAAATCATGAAGCATGCGACCGGATGACTGGCACCTCACCGAAGATGTCGACGACTTCCTCGCCCGAGCCGGAGACTTTCTGCGCTCACGGCCCGCCCTGCACAACACGCCGCTGACGGTGATCGAGAAACTGCGAACGAACGGGACGGCCGCGCACGACGCCCAAGCCCCCGTATTCGGCCGACTGGAGCGAGGGGGCGAGGTCTGCGCCACCTTCTACCGCCTCCCTTCCCGCGGCCTGACCGTCACCCCCCTCACCCCCGAGGATGCCGACACCCTCGCCGCCCACCTGGCCGCCCTCGGGCACTCCCTTCCCTACGTCAGCGCGGACCACAGCACCGCCACCGCCTTCGCCGAGGCATGGCAGCAGCACACAGGCGCAACGCCGACACTCAGCAAGCGGATCCGCCTGTACCGGCTCGGCACACTCACCCCGCCGGAGTCGCTTCCCGAAGGCCGGGGCCGAGTTGTGGGCGAGCAAGATCTCGAGCAACTCGTTTGCTGGTGCGGCGAGTTCGTCGACACCGTTGGAGAAACCCCCGCCGTGGACGCCGGCTCCTGGGCCGGCTCACGCTTCGCCGACAGACACTTCACGTTCTGGGAGACCCCGGACGGCATTCCCGTCTCCATGGCGGCCGTGACCTCGATGGTCGCCGGCATGGTCCGGGTGGACCCCGTCTACACCCCGGCTCACCTCCGGGGTCGTGGCTACGCGGGCGCCGTGACGGTCGAGGTGAGCAGGGCCGCACTGGCCGCAGGCGCGACGGACGTTGTGCTGTACGCGGACACTGCCAACCCCACCAGTAACGCCCTCTACCAACGCATCGGATACGTCCCGGTTACCGAGTGGGCCGCGTACGACTTCCCATGTGCCGCGCCGAAGGTCGGTGGGCTCACCTCGGTTGGTGGTGCATCCACTCGACCGCATCCTCCAACTACGGCGCGTCGGAGTCGTAGGCCAGCGTGAACCAGGCAGCAACGTGCCCCTCACCCAGATCCCGGCGGGGGAGGGGTGCCGCGCCCGAACGCCCAGAAGCGAGAACGGATATCCGTGGGGCGGAATGCCGCTTCGTCGCCTCTTGCCGGTCGTGTCACTCGCTTCGGGAGGGTGACCCACCGGGTGCCCGGCGCAGGAGGTTGGCCAGGTTGGTCTCTCCGGATACCTGGACGAGGCCGGTCTTCACGCCCTCAGCCACGGAGAGCTTCCCTTCGATCAGGGCAGTGCAGGTGACAGCGGTCAGAGCCATCCGCACGTCGGCCTGCTCTCCTGGTCCATCGCCGTACGGGGGTGGACCACCTCCGAGGCGTAGGTGGAAAGTCCCTTCGTCCAGTGCCACGTCGATCACTCCGCTGTATCCGCCTGCCGCTTCTGTCAGCGGCTTGAGGAGCGGGAGGGCGTACCAGTGCGCACGTACGGCATCGGTGGGCTTCCGCACCAGGGCTGGACCGCCCCATTCCGCGAGTGCGGTGAGGACGGGCAGCAACTGCTGGCCCTGGGGCGTGAGTTCGTAAACGACGGCGGGGGCGGGTGGGGGGAGACGGTGGCGGCTCGCCAGTTCCTCGCGCTCCAGGTCCTTGAGACGGGCGGCAAGGACGTCGGTGCTGATGCCGGGCAGATCGGCGTGGAGGTCGGTATAGCGGCGAGGCCCGGCCAGGAGTTCACGGACGATCAGCAGGGTCCACCGGTCGCCAACAACGTCCAGGGTCCGGGCAGTGGCGCAGTAGTGGTCATAGCTTCGGCGGCGAGGCATGTGCAGCAGTCTAGAGAAGAGGTTGGACTTGCCAAGCTTCCACTTGGTAAAACCAAGGCACAACGAAGCCTTGGGAGGCCACCGCATGGAGTTCCGGCAGTCGAGCAAGCTGAGCGAGGTCTGTTACGAGATCCGCGGACCGGTGATCGACCACGCCAACGCCTTGGAGGAGGCAGGCCACAGCGTGCTGCGCCTGAACACCGGCAACCCTGCCCTGTTCGGGTTCGAAGCGCCGGAGGAGATCGTCCAGGACATGATCCGGATGCTGCCGCAGGCTCACGGCTACACCGACTCGCGCGGCATCCTCTCCGCCCGGCGCGCGGTCGCCCAGCGCTACCAGGCCCTTGGGCTTCCCGAGGTCACCATCGACGACATCTTCCTGGGCAATGGCGTATCCGAACTGGTCACCATGGCCGTCCAGGCGCTGCTCGAGGACGGGGACGAAGTCCTCATCCCGGCACCGGACTTCCCGCTGTGGACGGCGGTGACCACGCTGGCCGGCGGCCGGGCCGTGCACTATCGGTGCGACGAGTCGTCCGACTGGTACCCGGACCTGGACGACATGGCCTCAAAGATCACCGACCGCACAAAGGCGGTCGTCATCATCAATCCCAACAACCCGACGGGCGCGGTGTATCCGCGCGAGATCGTCGAAGGCATCCTCGACCTGGCCCGCCGCCACCAGCTGATGGTCTTCGCCGACGAAATCTACGACCAGATCGTCTACGACGACGCCGTGCACCATCCCGCCGCCACTCTCGCTCCCGACTTGGTGGTCCTGACCTTCGGCGGCCTGTCCAAAACGTACCGGGTGGCGGGCTTTCGCTCAGGATGGCTCGTGGTCACCGGCCCCCGGCAGCACGCGAAGAGCTATCTGGAGGGGCTGACCATGCTTGCCTCCATGCGGCTGTGCCCCAACGCTCCGGCCCAGTACGCCATTCAGGCAGCGCTGGGCAGTCCGGGATCCATCAGTGAGCTGACGGCCCCGGGTGGCAGGCTTCACGAGCAGCGCAATCGCGCCTGGGAGAAACTCAACGAGATTCCCGGCGTCTCCTGCGTCAAGCCTCAGGGTGCGCTGTACGCCTTCCCCCGTATCGACCCCGCGGTGCACAAGATCCACGACGACGAGCAGTTCGTGTTGGACCTGCTGCTGCGGGAGAAGATCCAGGTCGTTCAGGGCACCGGCTTCAACTGGCCTTCGCCGGACCACTTCCGCATCCTCACCCTCCCACGCGCCGATGAGCTGGAATCAGCCATCAGCAGGATCGGACGCTTCCTGACCGGCTACCGGCAGTCATAACCCAACATCCGCTCGGTAAGGCGGTAACTGAACGGGTACCCGCCTGCCCTCAGCCGGCGATACCAGTATCCCGAGCCGGGACTGCGGGACCTACTGGGTTCCAAGGTGCACTTCAAGGCTGACGTGGCCATTGCCGCGACGATCACGCGATGCAGCCGCCCCTCGGAGGCGTTTGCCGTAGAGCACGGCATCCTGGCTGTTACTTCACCGTCACCGCCGTGTGCGGCATCGGCATCGGCCTCGCCCTCTTCGCCGCACGTGGACCGATGGGACGTCTGCTGCGGTCGGGGCTGGAGCACTGACCGAGGCGAGGCGGGGTCACGAGGGGCGCGGAGCGAGACGGCCAGAAGTGCCGCTGAGGGCTCGTTCGGTGGCGGTCAACACGGCTACTGACGAGGCGTCGTCGGGTACTGGCTGCTGCCAAGAGTTTGATGGGGTTGCTGTAACGCGCTGCTGTCCAGCAGCGCAGACCTACCGCTCGCCAGCGCCCCCCGTGTGCCCTTCCGCGCCCTCGATGCGCACTCGATGCGCTCTCGATGCGCTCTCCTGAAGCGCCTTGCCCCATCGCACGCTTTGATTACGCGATCGTGAACACAGTTGTCTTCGTGCGGTGGGGGGAATCCGTGATCGAGGCAATCTTCCAGACACGTGACGTCCCCAAGAAGGACCAGTTCGCGAGCCACCGGGCTCGTAAGGCATCTCACGAGGAAGGAAGAACTTATCGAATGACTATCGAGCTCAAGATCACCTCGAATACTGAGAGGGCCCTGACGCATGGGAAGCTCCGGCACTGCTTCTGCGAGCAGGATAATGGCACACCGACCATCAGGAGCATCCACTCAGACTACTTGACTGTCGAAGATGTCGCCCTCGAATAGGTGCTGACGGCTGCTCGGGGTGATTGCGCGTGCTGATCGCATTGGTGTCTTTGCCGACTTCCCCACCCCGCCCCCACCTCTTCACGCAGGAGCTGGAATGTCCGACCACCTCGATGGTTTGTCCCTCAGAAACACTCCGTCCCTGGACATCAGTGACTTCTACGTCTTCCCCAACGCGGACGGGACCAAGACCGTATTCGTTCTGAACGTCATGCGCGGCCCCTTCAGCGCCGAAACCCGCTACGAGATCAACATCGATTCCGACGGGGACGCCAGCCCCGACATCGTCCTCTACACCATGTTCCACCCGGAACTTGAGCCTGGCGGCCAGTCTTTCGTCGTTCGGGAAGTCACCGGGCCGCAGGCACCGAACCGCAACGCGAACGGGCACGAGATCGGCAAGGGCTGGACGAACACAGTCCGTGCCCACCATGAGGGGTTCAGGGTCTTCGCGGGACGCGCCGGGGACCCGTTCTACATCGACGGCACCGTGGTGACGGCGGTCAGGACCGCCATCGTGAACGGCAGCCGACTCGACTTGGGAGACTGGTCCCCGGAGAAGGCGTCAAACGCCTTTCGTGGAAACATACACGCGATCGTCGTAGAGGTTCCCAACGCCTTCCTCCAGAAGCCCAAGAACGCCGGCACCATCCGGGCTTGGGGATCCATCGCAGTGCCGCTCGACGCCGCCGATGGCCGGTGGCGCCAGACCGACCGGGCCGGCACGCCCTTGCTGTCCACGATGTTCGGCTACAACGAGGGCGACGAGTTCAACGCCGCCCGCCCCCAGGATGACGCCGCAACTTACGGCCCCGAGATCCACGACATGATCAGCCGCGTGGTCAGGGTCAACCACACCCACAAGAAACCCGAGGAGCACGCGGAAAGGGCGCTGGGCGCTCTCCTGCCGGACGCGCTGCGCTACACGCTCGGCACGCCCGCTGCCTACGGTGCACTCAACGGGCGCAGCCTGACCGACAACGCGCCCGAAAAGATCTTCCACACGATCTTGAACGCGGAAGTCCCGATGGGGCTGGACTCCGGGGACGCCACAGGAACGGTGAGGAGCGACTTCCCCTACGTGAGCGAGCCTGTGGCATAGCCACGTAGCGGGGGTGCGCGGCCTCACGGCTTGCGTGCCAGGCCCCCCACGATGAGCCGCTCCCAAACGGTCAACTCGTGTTCTGCCGACCTGATGCCGGCCAGCGCCCCTGTCGTGTCGGGCCGCCACAGGGAACTGGCCACGATGCCCGGCTGAAGGACCTCCAGCCCGTCGAAGAGGGCGCGGATCTCCTCATCGGTCCGCCATCGCCCGCGGCCGAAGGCGGCTTGGAGCACCGCCTCGGCCTCGAGGGTCTCCGGGTTGTCGCCGCTGCGGAAGTGGGAGACGAAGAAGTGGCTGCCCGAGGGGACCTGCCCTTGCCAGTAGCGGACGATCGCGCCGGGGCCCTCGTCGTCGTTGATGTGGTGCAGGACGGCGCTGTGGATCACGGCTACGGGCCGCTCGAAGTCGATCAGACCGGTGACGTCCGGATGCTCTCGGATGCTCCGCGGGTCGCGGGCATCAGCCTGGATGACGCGGGTGCTCGGGTTGTCCTCGAGCAGAGCGCGGCCGTGGGCGAGGACGACGGGGTCGCTGTCGATGTAGACCACGCGTGCGTCGGGGGCGTGGCGCTGCGCGACCTGGTGGACGTTGTCCGCGGTCGGCAGTCCGCTGCCGACGTCGATGAACTGGTCGATCCCCGCGAGGGCGATCTCCCGCACGGCTCGGATCAAGTTCTGCCGGTTGGCGTGCGCGATGGCCACCGACCCGGGCAGATCGTTCTTGAACTTGTCCCCGATGGCGCGGTCCGCCTCGTAGTTGTCCTTGCCGCCGAGGAGGTAGTCATAGACCCGGGCGATACTCGGTTTCGACTGATCCACTCGGGAAGAGGCCTCGGTCATGCCAACTGCCTTTCCGTCAGCACGGGTTGTCAAGCGTTCATCGTAGGTGCACCGCTTCCGCGAAGTGGCCCCGCTCGTAGACCCAAGTCCCCGTGGTTCCCCGTACGTTGCGGCACGAGTGGGTTCGAGCCCCGCTCGGGCAGGGGAGTATCGGTCCAGGTTCATGTTCGCTTGCCGTCGTCTGGCGACATCGTGCCGGCTGCGCGCCTGGGCCGTCACCACGGCACGGAAGGCATTCCCCCCCAACGCTGCCACCAGGGAGAGACATGAAACGTCATCTGCTGCGCGGTCTGATAGCGCCCTTGCTCATCGTGTTGGCCATGGTGACCGGCCTGGCCGGTCAAGCTCATGCCCAGGTCGCCGCCGACGGCGACGGCGACGGACTTGAGGACACGCTCGAGGACACCCTCGCCACCCAGTTCTTTCCGTGGATCTGGTTCGACAGCGGCGAGGACTCCGGCTGCGCCGATCCGGCGACGAGCAGCAACCCGGGCACCGCGCTCGCCCGGGTCAGACCCCACCCCGGTGACCCGGGCAAGATCGCGATCCTGTACACGGTCCTCTACCGGCAGGACTGCGGGGACTGGTTCGGCGGCTCGCACTCCGGCGACGTCGAACCGTTCGCGGTGACGCTCACACCCCAGGTCAACTGCCCGACCGGCTATGCCGCCTTCGCTCTGAAGACGACCGCACACGAGGGCACCGCCTTCGAGCACACCGACGAACGCCTGCTGGGCAACGACTGCAATTGGGGCCGGGCCGCCGGCGGCTCACCCCAGGTCGCAAGGATCTACTCGGCCGAGAACAAGCACGGCAACTACGCCTCCCTCGACTCCTGCGAATCGGGTGCGGCGGGCAACGACCACTGCTCTGAGAGCTTCACCCTGCCGTACACGGTCTTCAATGTGGGCGAGGACGGGGCACGGCGCATCGACGAACTGTCCGCCTACCAGTTCCCCGGCGAGTACGCCTGGACCCCGGTACCGTTCAGCGGGAGCCTCGACCGCGGCAGCGATGCCGGAATGATTCGCACGAAGCTCGTCAGCGACGGTCTGCTGGCCAGAGCCGCCTGAGACCTGCCGGTCCGTGAGGGCCCCGTCGCGTGACGGGGCCCATCGCACCGTTCTCGCGGGCTCCGGCCACTGCGTGACCGGAGCCCGGCTCGAGCGTGTGCTCACCCTGCCGGCGTCGTCGGATCGACGATGGTCTGTGCCTCTATGACGGACCGTAGTTGTACAGGGCGCCGCCCACCCCGACCACGACGCTGCCGTTGGAGGCGGTCCCCTGGCAGGGAGCCGCGCCGTTCTGGAAGAGCCAGCCGCCGATCACGGCACCGTGCAGGGGGCCGAAGCGCCGGGACCGTGGGCAGCGACGACCGGGGCCAACCCCGGTGCGTTGTGTACTTCGCTGCTGTACAGCTGCTATCTCAACGCAGTGACGATCAATCGAGCTCCTGGGCGAGCTGACGCAGGTGCGGACCGTACTCATCGTCGGCGAGGGCAGCGGCGAATTGAGCGGTGAGATAGGCCAGCGGGTTGCCGGTGTCATACCAGCATCCCTCGATAACTTGTCCGTAGACCGCTTGGCTGCCTGCGTAGGCGTTGATGGCGTCGGTCAAATAGATCTCGCCTGTCCGGTGTCCGTACCAGCGCCTCGTCTGTTCGCTCAGCTCGTCGATGATGCCGGGGGTGATGACGTATCCGCCGATGGCCGCGTAGCCCGACGGCGCGTCCTGCGGCTTCGGCTTCTCGACCAGGCCAGTGATCCGTAGCAGCCCGTTCCCCATGTCCTCCTTGACCGTCGGGACGCCGTAGCGCTGGGAGTCGGCGGGGTCCATCGGCATGAGGGCCAGGACCGAACAGTCCGTCGCTTCGTACGCGCTGATCAATTGCTGTGCGCGTGGAACCTTTGCCACAAAGACGTCGTCGGGCCACAGGACCAGCATGGGCTCATCGTCGAAGTTCCGCGCTGCGTTGAGGACCGGGTGCCGTTACCGTACGGGCCGTGCTGGTCGAGGTACGTGATGTGACCGAGTTGCGAGAGCTCACCGACTTCCTCTACCGCGTCTGCGTACGCGGTCTTGCCTTCTGCGCGCAGCCGGTCGACGAGGGTGGGGTTGGGACGGAAGTGATCCTGGATCAACGTCTTGCCGTCCGAGACGACGATGGTGATGTCCGTGATGCCGGAGGCCACAAGTTCGCGGACGGTGTGCTCGATCACGGGTTTGTCACCAACGGGCAGCATCTCCTTCGGAGTCGCCTTCGTCAGTGGTAGCAGGCGTGAGCCTAGGCCGGCCGCCGGGATGATCGCCCTGCGAATCGTCGTGGCCATGGAGACTCCATTAGTAGGCGTGCTGATGCCGCTGTGCACAGTGATCAGCACGCTACAGCGCTTGGCCATACTCGCTACAAGATCCCCGACGCGCCAGACAGGGCGACGTGGAAGGACTGGGGGCTGGAGCTGCCACGGGGCGAGAGACCGGGGGCCGTACGCTGGCCGCGAATCGGGCTGGCCGCGGAGTCCCGCCGCCCCGTTCCGATCATGGAACGGGGCCTCTGACCTGGGAGCCGCCTGTCGGATTCGAACCGACGACCTTCTGTTTACAAGCCTGCGCCGGATCCTGATAGATCGTGACGATGCCTGATCGCCCATCCGGTTTCCGCAGGTGAAGGCTAGGCCCCCTGACACTCGGTGACGGGTTGTGCCACCCCGTGCGTGGGCGTCCGGGCTCACAATGGGCTCACGTCGGCCACGGCGTGAGCCCCGTGTCGTACCGCGTGGGTAGAGAACGCTGATATTTCCCGTCACTGCTCCGGCCCCGTTGCGGGTTCGCCGACGAGACAGCGAACTCAGGACTGGCCGGAACGGGCGGTCAGGGGCTTCAGGGTCGGGACGAGGAGGTGGCGCCTCGGCCGATTCTGTCGGTGATGCTTCGCCGCTGGCCGAAGGCCGATCCTCCCGTGGCTGGAAGGGCGGGCTCGGGCGCATGGTGGTCCTCGGCGTAGGCCTTCAGGTAGCCGGCGGCCGTGTTGATCACCGCCATGAGCGGAACCGCGACCACGGCGCCGGGGATTCCAGCGATGAGGCTGCCTCCGACCACCGCGAGGACCACGGCGAGCGGATGTACGCGCACCATCCGGCCGAGGATGAACGGCTGGAACACGTGGCCTTCGAGTACCTGGACCAGCACGACGACGCACGCCACGAACACTGCCGTCAGGAGGCCGTTGGTGACGAGAGCGACCAGCACGGACAGCGCACCCGAGATGGCGGCGCCGACGATCGGCACGAAGGCGGAGATGAAGATGATGCCTGCCAGCGGCACCGCCAGCGGCACGCCGAGGATCAGCAGCCCGAGGCCGATGAAGACGGCGTCGATGAATGCGATCAGCACCGTGCCGCGTACGTATCCGGTGAGGGTGGCCCAAGCATGCGGGCCGGCGCCGGCGACACCGTCTCGGGCTGCCCTTGGCACCAGCTTGAGTACCCAGTTCCAGATCCGGGCGCCGTCGTAGAGCAGGAAGAGGCTGATGAACATCGTCAGAGCCACGCCCGAGAGGAATTCCATCAGGACGGTGACGCCGGCGAGCCCGGCTGAGGTCGCTGCCTCGCTGTTGTCGCCGAGCCACTTGCTCAGGGTCTTGCCGATGTCGTTGACCTGTTCCTCGGGGATGTGGAATGGGCCCTTGATCGCCCAGCGTTGCATCTCGTCGATGGCGTCCTGGATCCGCTTGGTGAGGGTGGGCAGGCTCTCCGTCACCTGCCAGGCCACGAACCAGCCGATGAGACCGATCACCACGAAGCCGGTGATAAAGGTGGTCGCCGTGGCCAGCCCCCTGCCCACTCGGTGCCGCTTGAGCCAGGCGACGGTTGGCTGCAGCAGCGCCGTGACCAGCAGGCCGGCGGCGAAGGCGAGGACGAGCAGGCTGATCGAGCCGATGATCTGAACCAGCACCCAGACGAGTCCGGCCAGCGCCAGCAGCCGCCATGCCGCCTCGGCCGCGACCCGTAGACCCCAGGGCAGAGCCGCAGACGGCGCGGGCCGTCGGCCGCCTCCCGGCGGAGTGCCGGGCGGTCGAGACGATTCGGGTGTTTCCGTGCCGGGTGACTCGGCTCCACTCCTGGTGGTTGCCTCTTCCTTGGCCAGCTGCTTGGCCCGACGCTCGACGATCCTGGCGGCAAGGCGTGCCACGCCGTCGCGCAGTTTGTCCGCCGTGCTCGTTGTCACGCGCCTTCCACCTCCGCAAACCCGTCTTGCCATGGTCCGGTGCTGTTGGGCGACGACGTTACCGGCGCGGAGGTTGCATACGGGAAGGGCACGCAATCATGTTCCAACCCGGCAGCAACGCACGCTCTCCTCCTTTCGGCATTGCGGGCAACTGGGGGCATTCCTGCCAAGACCCAGCACGCGCGGAAGATGACCAAGAAGGAGGAGAAGGAGCACTGCGGCTGCTCTCGCGGCCTCCAACTCCCCCGGATCGCCACCCCCCACGCAGATCGGCCCGGCCCCGCGTTTCCCTGTACGCGAGGCCGGGCCGTTCCATGTGCGGCCGGGCGCGCGTGAAGTGCTCGGCCTATGGTGAAAAGAGGCGTTCTGCACGTACTCGCACTCGCAGGGAGCGGCATGAGCGACAAGGACAAGGGCCCTCAGCAGGGAGAATCGGAGGAGTACGGCGAGGAGTACGAGGAGCCGTACGGAGAAAACGAAGGCCCGTACGACGCGGAGGACGGCGGCGAGGACGGTGCCGACGATCTGACCGTGGTGGCACGCCAGGAGGACCCCGACGTCCTGCTCGACGTACCGCAGCTGCACGTCGATGAGATCAGTCTGGAGGTCGACGACCTGCGGGCACGGGTGTCGCTGCAGGCGGAGGTCCTGGACATACTCAAGCTCAACGTGGGCGCGGACGTCGCCCTGGGCAGGGTCCAGCTGGACATCAAGGGCGTGGACGCACAGGCGCTGCTGAAGGTGCGCCTCGACAACGTCGCCCAAGTCATCGGCCGGGTGCTGACTACCATCGACCGTAATCCCCAGATCCTCGAGCAGATCACCGCCGGTCTCGGCTCCGCGACGCGTGAGCTGGGCAGCGGGGCGGGCGAAGCGGTCGGCGAGCTCGGACGCGGGGCGAGTTCCGCGATCGAGGACGTCGGGGAGGGAGCGGGCGGAGCGGTCCAGGACGTGGGCAAGAGCGCGGGCAAGGCCGTCGAAGACGTCGGCGAAAGCGCAGGGCAGACCGTGGAGGATGTCGGCGAGAGCGCGGCGGAGACGACCCGGGACGTCGGCGACAGCGCGGGCAAGACGATCGACGAGTCCGGGCGTACGGTGCGCAAGGCCGGAAAGACCGCCACTCGCACGGCGAAGAAGGCAGGCGAGGGAGCCGCGGCCCGCTCCTCGAGGTCCGGCCGGTCCGGCGGCTCCGAGGAACGCCCCAAGCGCCGTACCGCCCGCAAGCGCGAAGGCGACGAGCCGCCATGAAACGGCACTCAAGCGCCTGACATCGAGCTGCAGACCGCGGTCGCGGCCAACCAACTCCGCTTCGGCAGTCGACCGGAGACCGATGTCCGCTTCCACGGCTCCCCCGGGCGCGAGTCCTCCTCGGGCTCTGACCGTACGAACCTCCCCGAGCATGTCGAGGCCGGCGTCGATTACCACGACGTATGCGTGAGCTACCGCCTGGCCACCGCACTCCGCCGTAACGACGACGGGGAGGACCGGGAGAACCGGGAGAACCGGCGTCAACAACACCGGGACGGAGATCAGCGATAGCGGCCCTGGCGAGGCCCGAGAACGGGTGTGTTCGCCTTCATACCGCGGCTGCGGGTCCGTGAGCGCTGGCGACAAGGCCCCAGTCAGTGTGAGCCCGAGTGAGATGACCGCGCTCCATGCCTCCCGCACACGAACGGCTGGCCAGAACAGGCGCCCATGACACTCTGTGTTGTCACGAGTACGCATGGCGTCACATAGGGATCAAACGCGTGGCGGGTTTCGCCGATGAACGGGTCGAAGCGTTCGGGAAGGCCGTGACAGCGGCGAGTTCGGATGCGGTCTCGCGCTCCAGCTCCGCGTCGACCTCTTGGTGGATGCGGTCGCAGGTGCGGCTGATGATCCGCGAGATGTGCATCTGGGAGATGCCGAGCTGGTCGGCGATCTTGCTCTGCGTCATGTCGCAGAAGAAGCGGAGGCAGAGGATGTGGCGTTCGCGCTCCGGCAGCTTGCGCAGCCTCGGCTTGACCGATTCCCGGTAGACGACCGTGTCGAAGGCGGGCTCGGCGCTGCCGAGAGTGTCGGCGAGGGAGTAGCCGTCCTCGGCGCCGGGCAGTGCCGCGTCCAGGGAGAGGGTGCTGTAGCTCTCCAGCGCCTCCATCCCGACCAGCACGTCTTCCTCGGACATTCCGCTGTGCTCGGCGATCTGCGCCACCGTGGGGCTGTGCCCGTCCATGGTCAGGCTGAGTTCGCGGCGGCTGATACGGACGCGGTTGCGCAGCTCCTGAACCCGGCGCGGCACGTGCAGGCCCCACATGTGGTCGCGGAAGTGCCGCTTGATCTCGCCGACGATGGTGGGCACCGCGTAGCTCTCGAACGCGCTGCCGCGCTCCGGGTCGTAGCGAGTGACGGCCTTGACCAGGCCGACGAAGGCGACCTGCTGCAGGTCCTCCACGTTTTCGCCGCGGTTGCGGTAGCGGCGGCCGAGCCGTTCGGCCATGGGCATCCAGGTCCGTACGACGTCCTGGCGCAGCCGCTCCTTCTCCGGTCCGTCCGGGAGGGAAGCGATGCGGCGGAAGTCGGCTTCGGTGTCGGGGGCGTCGTCGTGCGGGTGGCGTGCGCGCTTCGTCCGGGCCGGTGCGGTCGTCATTTCGTTTCGCCCTCTTCCCATCGGTGACTTATGAGCGATCACCGCGGGAACAGGCACAGGCGGTCGGACCTTGACGGTCCCGAGCGGACACACAGGTCCCGCTCCCGCGGTTGTGCCTTCATTCCGAAGCACGTGGAGGGCCTTTTGCCCTGGCACTCCGAAGCAAACGTGGCCACTTTTGCCGATGCCCTCGAGGTTCGGGAGGGGGCAATCGCCGGTATGGCCGCCCCACCGGCCTCATCGTCTGTCCGCAGGTCAGCTGCTGAAGAAGTCGTCCAAGGAAGCGGCGACCGCTGCGGGTGCTTCTTCAGCCATGTGGTGCCCGAGTCGATCCCACGGCCACGCACATCGCCGGCCCAACGCTCCCAGATCTTCACCGGGTCGCCGACAGGTCTTCGAGATCGTTCCGCAGTGACCACAGGATCAGAGCGGGGCACAGTAGCCGCACACCCGCGGCCCAGTCGGCCTCTTCATGACGTCGATCGAGAGTGAGTCCGGCCCAGTGCGGCCGCTCGTCCCTGGGACGAGCGCCGTCGGGCGGAGCCCGTAGCGTCGTCGGCACCCGTCACGCACTCGTACGGCTGACCAGATCAGGCGCTCCATGACACTGCGTGAGCTAATGATATCCATGGCGTCACGGACAGATCAACGGTGCAGCGGACCGGCTCCGCGCCCGGCCGCGCACTCGAAGTCCCCCCACGAGCCGAGCAGAGAGGGACGCAGTCATGAGTGACAGTACGAAGGCCGCACTCGTGGCGAGCATCGCGGCCGGCTACCTCCTCGGCCGCAGCGGAAAGGGGAAGCTCGCGCTGGCGGTCGCCGGCTGTCTGGTGAGCAAGAAACTCCGGGCGAAGCCGCAGGAAATGCTCGCGACGAAGGTGGGCAAGCTCGGTGACTCACCGCAACTCTCCCAGCTGACCGACCAGGTGCGCGGCGAGGTGCTGTCGGTGGGACGTCAGGCGCTGAAGGCCGTCGCCGACCGGCGGCTGGGAGCCTTCGCCGACTCCCTCGCCGACCGTACGAAGTCGTTGAGCGAAACCATGGACACCGTGGCCGGGAAGCTGAAGGAGGAGGGCGAGGACGAAGGGGAGGGGGACGAGGAAACGGAACCGCGGGGAGAGGGAGGTCGCGACCGTCCGGAGGCGAAGAGCGCGAAGCGTCCCCCTCGTGACACGGCTGAGCGGTCGGCGCCCGCCAAGAAGACGGCGAAGAAGGCCCCGCTGAAGAAGGCCGCCAAGAAAACCGCCCAGAAGAGGCCCGCCGATCAATCCCGCCGTCGGAGGTAGCAGCCATGCCGGACAAAGCGACGGGCAAGAGCGCTGGGGACGCCGGCGGCTCGGGCCTGGACAGAGTGCGCGAGGAACTCACCAAGTACCTGCTCACCAAGGCGAACAAGGTGGTGAGTACGGCCGGGGACAAGATGTCCAAGGTCGCGCAGGGGGAACTGCCCGGGGAACTGCCGAAGATGGGCGGGAAACTGCTGCAGGGGGAGTCTCCGGTGAAGGCCGTCGGGGGCCAGGTACTGAAGGGCGTCAAGGACAAGGCGGTGGAGAAGACCAAGGAGCTCTTCGGCGGCGGTGGTAAGGCGGGGAGCAAGAAGGTCACCAACATCATCGAAGTGCTCGATGTGGGTCTGCCGCTGCGCCGGGTGTACGACCACTGGACGGAGTTCGAAGAATTCAGCAGCTTCATGAAGGGCGTGGTCGAGGCTTCGCGGTCCGACGACGATGACCTGGAGTCCCAGTGGAGACTCAAAGTCGGTCCCTCCAAACGCAGTGTCAAGGCCGAGGTGCTGGAACAGGTGCCCGACGAGCGGGTCGTGTGGAAGTCGTCGGGCGAGACGACCACGCACGGCGCGGTCTCCTTCCATGAACTGGCGCCGAGCCTGACGCGGATCGTGGTCGTCGTCGAGTACACCCCCGGCGGATTCCTCGAGAAGACGGGCAGTATCTGGCGGGTCCAGGGCCGCAGGCTGCGCCTCGACCTCAAGCATTTCCAGCGGTACGTGACGCTGGGTGCGGAAGAGGTGCCGGAGGGCTGGCGCGGCGAGATTCGCGAGGGCGAGCTCGTACGCAGCCACGAGGACGCACTGGCAGACGAGGAGTCAGACGAGGAGACAGACGGGAACGACGAGTACGACGAGTACGACGAGGAGGGCGAGTACGAAGAGGAGGGCGAAGAAGGCGAGGAGGACTATAACTCCGAAGAGGAACGGTGAGCGTCCCCCGGGCGGTCATCGGTTTCCGTGGGGTCGCCGGTGGCGTCATAGCGATGCTCGCGCGGGCCGTCGGCCGGCTCTTCGCCTCCGGACTCGCCGCTGCCTTCAGAGGGATCGCCCAGCAGCCGTTCCAGCAGGGTGTCGAGGTCGAGGAAGCGGTATTCCTGCCCCGGCGGGACGAGCTGGTACGTGCGCTCCAGCCATTCCATCAGCGGCGTCACGGACATCTCGAACAAGGCATCGCCTTGTTGGGAGGGAGTCCAGGCACAGACTGATGAGGTTGCCGACCTGCGTCGGCCGCACTCGCACGTCGGCGTGGCCGGCCGGAAACTTCATCCCCGTCGCCAGCAGATCGCAGGGGAAGACCCAGCGCACCGGATGATGGGAGCCCAGATAGAAGTCGAGGGTGACGGCGTAGGGGTCGTCGGCGCGGTAGCTGAAATGACCGTACAGCGGCACGGCCCACTGCGCTGACAGCACCAGCGAGAGCTGCCGAAAGGAACGGGTCTTCGTGATCCACCATCGTCCTCGCTGACCGCAACAGCCGCTGTCGGACGGTCGCTGGCAGAGGGAGAGTCCTGAGTTCAGAGGAACCGTCGGATGGGGGCGATTGCGATTTCCTTCGCACGCTGGGTGCTCGGGCGCCTCTTCCAGCGGCCTGCCTGCATGCGTTCGCTCACGGCCAGGTCCTGCTCGAAGTGGCCGTCCAGGTCGGCGGTGAAGTTCTCGTCCAGTACGGCGAGCATGACTTCCTCGTCGTGGTCGAGGGAGCGCCGGTTGAAGTTGGTGGATCCGATGAGGGAGGCGATCTGGTCGATGGTGATGACCTTGGCGTGCATCATCGTCGGCTGGTACTGCCAGATGCGCACCCCACAGGCGAGGAGGTCTTCGTAGAAGTGCTGGCCCGCCAGCTGGCAGACCCGCTTGTCGGTGTGCGGGCCGGGGAGCAGGATCTCCACCTCCACCCCGCGCCGGGCGGTCCGGCACAGCAGCTCGATGAAGTACGCGTCAGGCGCGAAGTAGGCGGTGGCGATCCGTACGCGCTCCTCCGCGGATTCCAGGAGCACGCGGATGAGGGTCTGCATGTCCTGCCAGCCGAAGCTGGCCGAGCCGCGGACCACCTGGACAACGGCGTCCCCATGCGGGCTGTGCCCGACGAAGCGGTCGCGGTCGTCGAAGAGCTCGTCATGGCATTCGGCCCAGTTCTGGGCGAACGCGGCGGCGATGCCGTCCACCGCCGGGCCGCGGACCTCGACGTGGGTGTCCCGCCACTCCTTCTCGTTACGGGCGTCACCGCACCACTCCTCGGCGATGCCCACACCGCCGGTGAAGGCGACCTGCTCGTCCACAACCAGGACCTTGCGGTGGCAGCGGTGGTTCTGCTTGAACGGGGAGATCCACAACGGCTTGCGGAACCACGCCACCTGGGCGCCGGCCTGCTCCATCATCTCCAGCAGGTCCTGCTCGATCAGCCTGCTGCCGAAGCCGTCCAGCAGCAGCCGGACCCGCACGCCCTGACGGGCTCGGTCGGCCAGCGCGTCGGCGAACTGCCGGGCGATGTCCCCCCGCCAGTACACGAAGGTCATCATGTCCACCGTGTGCTCGGCCGCCCGGACCTGGGCCAGCATCGCGGCGAAGATCTCGTCGCCGTTGCGCAGGGGCACCAGAGAGTTGCCTTCGGTGGCGGCGATCCCGATGAGGCGTTCCAGCCGGCGCCGTATCCGCAGCTTCGCAGCCCCGGCAGTCGTGGCGGACTCCCACGCACCAGCTGGGGGATCGGGTTGGTCCTCGATGGTCGTCATGGTCACCTGCCGGTCGCATCGTTCGGTAAGGGCTGGGGCGGGCTGGCATCGCCCGTGACGTGTGGGCGCCCGGGGACTGTAGCGGCGTGGCGGGAAACGGCAAGGAAACAGCACCCGTCGCATGCGTCACATCATCGCTGGTCGTCGGCGCATGCGGCATGAGGGTCCCTGCAAGGGGCAGCCAGAGAGTGTACGAAACTGCTTAAGGAGCCCTCTCGTGGTCATCGGTATCGTTGTCGTGTGTGTCGTCCTGGCCGTCATCGCTTTTCTTGTGCCGCGGTTCTCCCACCGTCCCCAGCGCGGGGCACAGCGCTCCCTGGGCGCGGGATCTCGTACCGCGGGCAAGGCACCCGGCTCCTTGGGCCGGCTGCTGAGCAAGCCCTTCCGCAGCAGCTCCCGCGCCGTGGGCAAGAGCGGGCGTGCCGGCCGTCGCACCCGTCGGCGCATGCCCTTCTAACCGTCCGCTGAGAGCGGGCCTTATGGAGTTCGTCCACGTGCGGGGCTTGAAGTCGCCACTTTCGAAAGATCCACTGCTGGCGCGTCACCGAGAGGTGGGTGCCAGACCGGAAGTCGCTCGCGCCTCCCGTGCAGCGGTATCGCCGGCATGCCGACACCCCGGGCTCGGTGTTCGGTGTCGAGGAGTGCATGAAGCCGTGCGGTGTGGCAACTCAACAGGGCACGTTGTCGTCTGGCCCGGGTCCAATCGATGGCGCAGGCCCCGCCGGTTCTGACACCAGCCGGCGGGGTCGCTCATGTCAGGCGGTCGCTGGGCGGGCATCCGCGCGGTTGATCACTTGGTGGATCACTTCGCAGGTGTGCTGGAACTCGTCCATGAGCCGCGTGGCCTCCGCGAGCAGGATGCCGTAGGGCATGGTGGGGTCGGCCACCGGCAGTGAACTTTCCTCAGTGTGCTGGGCGAGGCGGTTGCGGTGATGCTGTGCCTGCTCGGTGAGGGAGCACAGTTCGATGTACTGCTCGGTGAGGTGATCTTCGTCGATGCGGCTCATCAGCTGCGTGATGCTCGCCAGTGAGGCCAGGAGGTCGCCGCAGCCGCGGAGGAAGTCCCGTTGCTGCAGGCTGCCGCCGCCGGTGTGCCACTGGTCCAGGCTGCGGGTCATCGAGGCCACCTGGTAGGTGACGCGCTCCAGGGCGTCGATGATCGTCTGGTAGCCGGAGAAGGTCGTACGGCCCCGACGCCGCCGCAGCAGATGCAGCGGGTTGTAGAAGGTGCTCTCCCACGCGGTCCGCACCGAAGCGTGGGCCTGGGCGACGATGTCACCCAGGTGGGCAGCCCGGTGCCGCCAGTGCCGAGTCCGTTCCCGCTTCAGCTCCGCCTCCCACAGTGCGGGATAGATGTCGCTGATCAGATCGCACAGGGAGTGGGCCAGCACGTGTACCCCGTGCTCGGCGCTGCGGTACCGCAGCGGCGGCAGCACCAGCATGTTCACCGCGACACCCACCCCGCAGCCGAGGAACACCAGCAGAATGATCTGCCCGAGCTGGTTCAGCTGCTGGGTGGTGCTGGTGGCCGCCAGGTAGGTGGAGAAGGCGAAGAACGAGGCGGTCGCCACCTGCGAACCCTGCGTGCCCAGGCGCCGCCACCGGCCGATGACCAACGCGATCAGCGCCACCAGCGTGAACGTCACCGGCCCGGAACCGGTCAGGAAGCCGAGGACTGCTTGGAGCGCGACGCCTGCGGATACCGCGCCGACGTAGCGCAGTGCCTGCAGCAGCGATTGGTAGACGGTGACCTGAATGATCAGCAGTGCGGAGAACGGAGCGAAGGCGGGTGACTCAGCGGCCATCCCCTCATGCGCGATGAGCCAGGAGACGGAGACGGCGAGCGTGGCCTTGCCGATGAACGCCACAGTGTGCCGCTCATGACCGTCCGACCCTTTGGCACGGCTGAGCCACTGCCGTACTCGGGCCTGGCGGCCCTGGGGCGCCAGGTGTGTTCGCTGCGGCGGCGCAGCTGTCTCGGTCATCTATCGGAGCCCTTCCGGGAGTTGAGCCTCGGGAGTCGCTTGCCGGCGTACCCCGCACCTGGCTCTCCCCGCACCCTGCGAGGTCATCTCAACAGAATCCGGCCACTCTTCACCTCCAGCCCCTGCCGGGCGAACGGGCAGCCAACAAGCACCGAGCACGACGTGCCCCCACCCAGTTCGGTGTCCACCTCAGCCGCTGCTGACCCGGCGTAGCGGCACCATCCCTCATGGCCGCCCCGCAGATGGCGACCGTGACGATCGTGGATGAGGACCGGATCTGGTTCAAAGCCACCGAGGGCCTGGCCGGCGTCAGTGAAATCGGCCGCGACCCCGGCCTGTGCGCGTCCGCCATCCTGCAGGACGAGCCCTACCTGCTGACCGACACCCTCCAAGACGCCCAAGCGGTCACCAACCCCTTGGTACGCGGGGAGATGGGACTACGGTTCTACGCTGCCGCCCCCATCACCACAGCAGACGGCTACCGCCTGGGCACCGTCAACGTCCTCGACACCAGCCCCCGCCCGGTCACCCCGCAGGAAACGCACACCCTGCAGGACCTGGCAGCAGTGGTCGCGGACGAGCTCGATCGTGCGCCTGGCGGGCATGCGCACGAT
>NZ_JBOHCV010000045.1:0-6113 GCF_050698815.1 Streptomyces sp. | reverse complement strand
CATGTGGTGTGCGGCGAATCCGCCGTCAGAGGGTCAGTTGTCGTCCTCGTCGATCAGGAAGCCCCTCATCGGCGACGGCGCCTGCTGCTGGGGGCCGCCCTGCGGACGGACCGGAGCCATCGGCTGGGTCATCGCGGGGGACATCTGCTGCTGCCCACCGCCATAGGACTGACCGCCGCCCTGGGTGTGACCGCCGGGACCGCCGTGGCCGCCCATGGGGTGGCCGTTGCCGCCCATCGGCTGGTGGCCGCCCATGCTGCCGACACCAGGTCCGGCGGGTGCGCCCGCACCGGCCATCGAGGGGGACGGCGGAAGCGAGGCGGTCGCCGGGGTGCGCGGCGGGGCCAGCGAGTCGTCGGCCTGGTTCTCCAGCTGGCGCAGCTGGCTCTCCAGGTACGACTTCAGTCGGGTGCGGTATTCGCGCTCGAAGCCCCGCAGGTCCTCGACCTTGCGCTCCAGGGTCGCCCGCGCGGACTCCAGGGAGCCCATCGCCACGCGGTGCTTCTCCTGGGCGTCCCGTTCCAGGGCGTCGGCCTTGGCACGGGCGTCCCGCTCCAGACCCTCGGCACGGCTGCGCGCCTCACCGACGATCTTGTTGGCCTCGGAACGGGCTTCCGCGATGGCCTGGTCAGCGGTCTGCTGCGCAAGAGACAGTACGCGCGCGGCGCTGTCGTTGTGCTGGCCGCCACCACCCGGCATCTGGGGCCCTCCGGGACCCATGAGGCCGCCGGGACCGCCCTGCGGGCCACCATGGCCCATCGGACCGCCCTGTGGGCCGCCAGGGCCGGCAGGAAGCTGCGGCTGACCGCCGGGCAGCTGGGGCGGACCACCCATGTGGCCACCCTGCTGGGGGCCGCCGTGCTGGCCCGGGTGCTGGCCCGGACCGCCGTGCTGGCCCGGGTGCTGGCCCGGACCGCCGTGCTGACCCGGGTGCTGGCCCGGACCGCCGTGCTGACCCGGTGGCACCGGCTGCGGACCGGATATGGCGGCGGGCACGGGAGGCCCGCCCTGCCGGTCCTGCGGCTCGGGCTTGCGCATGCCGCCCTGCTGCTGGTTCTGCGCGGCGGCACGGGTCGCTGCGGCCAGCTTGGCCCGCAGGTCCTCGTTCTCCCGCAGCAGACGCGTCAGTTCGGCTTCGACCTCATCAAGGAAGGCATCGACCTCGTCCTCGTCATAGCCTTCTCGGAGGCGGACGGTCGTGAACTGCTTGTTCCGCACGTCCTCGGGGGTCAGTGGCATCTCTTCACCTCAACGTAAGTCGTCGGCATATCGGCAAGACCATTTCGATCGTTCACAGCCTGGCCACGACGTTGATCAGGATGTAGACGATGATCATGAGCACGAAGAAGGACAGGTCGAGCGCCACGCCCCCGAAGCGCAGCGGCGGAATGAACCGCCGCAGCAGCTTGAGTGGCGGATCAGTGACAGTGTAGGTGGCCTCCAGAACGACCACCATCGCCTTGCCGGGCTGCCATGAGCGGGCGAACTGGAAGACGTAGTCCATCACCAGCCGGAAGATCAACACGATCAGGAAGCAGTACAGCGCGATTTGGACCACGTCCAATGCGGTTCTCATCTACGCTTCCCTCTCCCCTCGCCGCGTTGGCGCTCGTGCGACCCTACGGCCCGATCCCTTGATCCTTGCGTCTTCAGCTCTGGTTGAAGAACCCGCCCTCCGCGATGCGGGCCTTGTCCTCCGCCGTGACATCGACGTTAGCAGGAGACAGCAGGAACACCTTCTGCGTCACTCTTTCAATACTGCCGTGCAGACCGAAGACCAGACCGGCCGCAAAGTCGACAAGTCGCTTCGCGTCGGTGTCGTCCATCTCCGTCAAGTTCATGATCACCGGGGTGCCCTCACGGAAGTGTTCCCCGATGGTACGGGCCTCGTTGTAGGTCCGGGGGTGCAGCGTGGTGATCCGGTACGGCTCCCGCTCCGACACGACTTTGGGCATGATCACCGGGGCGCTCTTCTCCAGATTCTGGCGTTCAGGTGTGATGGATGACACGGGAGCAATTCTCCCGGATCGTCCACTTTCGGTGACTGCGGGGAGGGATGACTGCTCCCGCTCCCGCTGCGCCGGTGGGTGCATGACGCGCACCGGATCCCCCGGCTCGGTCGGCTGCGAGGAGTCGGGCGACCGCAACGGCTCATGCCGTCGGCGATCCCGCTCGGGCTCCGGTTCGGGCTCGAACTCGTCGTCGGGGTCGAACCCCGGGCCGTCGTACCCATCGTCCTCCACGAGACCGAGGTAGACCGCCATCTTGCGCATAGCGCCGGCCATTCTCTGCGTCCTCCGCTCTGTGATGGGTCCCGTGCCTTCGGCGGGGAGGCCCCATGGCCCCGTCACCGGTGACTTGGATCCACTCGGGCCTATCCGCCTGCCGATTCCCAACGACTTCCAAGGGAAATGACCATATTTTCTGCCGTGGTCCGACTTGCTTCGCGACGTTACCCGAGCGGGGGTCGCTCTCCGAGTACCGCGCTGCCGACGCGCACATGTGTCGCACCGGCTGCCACCGCCTCTTCGAGATCCGCACTCATCCCGGCCGACACCATCGTCGCAGCAGGATGCGTCGCCCGCAGGCCGGTTGAGATTTCCCGCAGCCGCTCGAAGGCCGCGCCGGGGCGCCCGGCGTACGGCCCCGTCAGCGGCGCGACCGTCATCACCCCTGCCGGCCGCAGCCCTTGGGCGGCAGCCAGCGCGTCGGCCAGCCCGGCCACCGACTCCGGTGCCGCACCGCCCCTGCTGCCGGCCT
The DNA here is from genome assembly GCF_050698815.1 of Streptomyces sp. Lineage (GTDB taxonomy): Bacteria > Actinomycetota > Actinomycetes > Streptomycetales > Streptomycetaceae > Streptomyces. The sequence continues at coordinate 3,353 of NZ_JBOHCV010000045.1, read as the reverse complement.
CCCCCGACCCGGCGTCGAGCGCCACTTGGACGAGGCAGTCCAGCTCCCGGCCGAGGCGCACGGCCTCGCGGCTGAGGGCGCCGACGAGCCGGGTCCGGTCGACCGAGTGCACGACGTCGGCGTAACTCGCCACCGAACGTACCTTGTTGGTCTGCAGTTGGCCGACGAAGTGCCAGCTCAGCGGCAGATCCTCGCACGCGGCGGCCTTCGGCGCCGCGTCCTGGTCCCGGTTCTCCGCGACGTCGCGTACACCCAGCTCCGCGAGCAGCCGGACGTCCTCGGCGGGAAAGGTCTTGGTGACGACGATCAGCGTGACGTCGGCACGCTCACGCCCCGATGCGACGCAAGCGCCCATGACGCGCTCCTCCACCCGGGCGAGATTCCCGGCGAGTTGGGCCCGACGGGCAGTGAGGTCCGTCACCGTTCAGTTCATCTCCAGCCAGACATAGCTCGCGAGCCGGCCGGTGGTCTTCTCCCGCCGGTACGAAAAGTGATCAGCCGACTCCATGGTGCACACAGCGGACTGTTCCAAGGTTGTGACACCGGAGGCCGCGAGCTGTGCCCGTACCCCGGCCGCCATGTCGACCGCCGGGGTGCCCCAACTCGTCGTCGCGTACGCCTCGGGCACAGCGGCCGCGACCTCCGCGCGCATCCACGCGGGCACCTCGTAACACCGCCCGCACACCGCCGGACCGGTACGCGCGAGCAGCCGCTCCGGGCGCGCCCCACGAGCCGTCATCGCTTCGAGAAGCGCCGGCACCACCCCGGCCAGCAGCCCGGGCCGCCCCGCGTGCGCGGCGCCTACGAGCCCCGCTTCGGGATCCGCCAGCAAAAGGGGGGTGCAGTCGGCGGTGAGCACGGCGAGGGCGAGTCCGCGCCGCGCGGTGACCACGGCGTCGACGGGCGGGGCGTCCTCGCCGAACGGACGGTCGACGAGGGCGACATCACGTCCGTGCACCTGATGCATCCAGACCACGTCGCCGGGGTCGAGTCCCAGCGAGCCGGCAGCCAGAGCGCGGTTCCTGCGTACCCGCGACGCGTCGTCGCCGACCGCGCCGCCGAGGTTGAGTGCTTCATACGGAACGGCGCTCACCCCGCCCCACCGGTCGGTGAAGGCGAAATGCGCGCCGCTCGCGGAGTCGTGCCGCTCTATCACTTCAAGAAGTCCGGTACGTCCAGCTCCTCGGCCTGGCTGTCATGGTACGGACGGGCCGGCGGGACCTGCGGGGACAGGGGGTCCCGGCCGGAACCGGAGCCGGAGGCGTCGCCGACCGGGGAGGACTCGCTCCCGCGCGGGGTGACGGTACCCAGGCCGCCGAAGGAGGGGCGGTCCCCGTCCTCGGCGCTCCCGTAGGCGGCGGACGTGCTCGACTCCTCCTTTCCGCCGTGCGAACCGAGCGCCTTGTCGCGGTTCTTGGGCGGCGGCTGGCCGCCGTCGAAGCCGGCCGCGATCACGGTGACCCGTACCTCGTCACCGAGCGCGTCGTCGATCACCGCGCCGAAGATGATGTTGGCCTCGGGGTGCGCGGCCTCGCTGACCAGCTGGGCGGCCTCGTTGATCTCGAAGAGACCGAGGTCCGAGCCGCCCGAAATGGACAGCAGCACGCCTCTGGCACCGTCGATGGACGCCTCAAGCAGTGGCGAGGAGATCGCCATCTCGGCCGCCGCGACCGCACGGTCGTCACCGCGAGCCGAACCGATGCCCATCAGCGCCGAACCCGCCTCGGACATCACCGACTTGACGTCGGCGAAGTCGAGGTTGATGAGTCCCGGTGTGGTGATCAGATCGGTGATCCCCTGCACGCCCGACAACAGCACCTGGTCCGCCGACTTGAACGCGTCCAGCACGCTGACCTGCCGGTCCGAGATGGACAGCAGCCGGTCGTTGGGGATGACGATGAGGGTGTCGACCTCGTCGCGCAGTCCGGCGATGCCGTCCTCGGCCTGATTGGCGCGGCGACGGCCCTCGAAGGTGAACGGGCGGGTGACGACGCCGATCGTCAGGGCGCCGAGCGAACGGGCGATGTTCGCGACGACGGGAGCGCCACCGGTGCCGGTGCCGCCGCCTTCGCCCGCGGTGACGAAGACCATGTCGGCCCCCTTGAGGACCTCCTCGATCTCCTCGCGGTGGTCCTCCGCCGCCTTCCGGCCGACATCGGGGTTGGCGCCCGCCCCCAGACCGCGCGTCAGTTCGCGGCCCACGTCGAGCTTGACGTCTGCGTCGCTCATCAACAGGGCCTGCGCATCGGTGTTGATCGCGATGAACTCGACGCCCTTGAGACCGACCTCGATCATCCGATTGATGGCATTCACGCCACCGCCGCCGATGCCGACGACCTTGATGACTGCGAGGTAGTTCTGCGGTGCTGCCACGTCGAAGGCCTCTCGCCTCGAGTTACGTATCCCTGTGGGGCGGTCCTGCGCCGACCCGAACCCTAAGCGTGAAGTTCAGGGTTACCAGTGTCCGTCTTCCTTGGGCTTCGGAACGGACACTAAGTCGACAACTGGTGGGTGTTCAACGAACACGCCGAACCTCCCGTTTTTCTTTTCACCCTATGTGATCAGGTCGTGGTGAGTCATCCAGGGTGCTGGCCTGCGGCGAAGCTCGTCAACTCCCTGACGACGCGGGGGCGCTGGGGACGCTGACATCGAAGTGCTCGGCCCCCTTGGCCGCTTTCATCAGCGCGGTCAGTGACTTCGCCTTCGCCGTACCCCGTTCGCCGCTCCCCCACAGCACCGTACGGCCTCCCGTCAACTCCAGTGTGATGGAGTCGTAGGAACGGACCCGCACGGTCCGGGTTTCGCGTGCCACGGATTCGGGAAGCGCCGTCGTCGCCGCGACCGCTTCGCGGCGCAGCCGCGCGGCACCGAAGTGGCGAAGGCCGGCCGACCGCCGAACTTCCATGGCCAGAAGCGGAACGCCCTTCGGCTGCTGGGGAACGGTGGCGAAACGCACGCCTTCGTCATCCACTTCGACATATTTTCCCGCTTTCCCGATGACCAGTTCAGCCTTCCGCTCGGTCACCTTGAGCCCGATTCCGTGGGGCCACGCCCGTACGACCTGAACGTCCCCGAGGCGCGGCAGCGCGGCCCGCAGACGGCGTTCCGCCGCAGTGCCGTCGACCGAGCCGACCGGGGTCCCAACCGGAATGCGAGCCGCGGCCCGTACCTGATCCCCCGTCAGCACCTGGTTGCCGCTGACCGATACCCGCTCCACCCGCAGCCAGCTCGACCCGTACAGCGCCCACACCCCGAAGCCCGCCAACGCCACCGGCGCGAGCGTGAGCAGCAGGAGGCGGCGCCCGCGCGGTCCCCGGCGCCACGGAGCGCGCCGGAGACCGCTTGCGGCGGAC
>NZ_JBOHCV010000044.1:0-21191 GCF_050698815.1 Streptomyces sp. | reverse complement strand
TGCCGGCGGCGCCGACCCACGCCTCGCTGCTGCGGGCGCGGGAGGGCGATCCGCCGAGAACGGGACCGGCTGCAGGAACGGCGCCCACGGGCGGGTGAAGGGAGTGAGTGGGACCATGACCGAGCTGGCCATCATCAGCGGCGGCCTTCGCGAGCCGTCCTCGACCCGTCTCCTCGCAGACCGTATGGAGGCCGCCGTACGGGCAGGGCTGGAGGCCCGCGGCCGCGGGGCCCGGTCCTCGTTCGTCGAGCTTCGGCCCCTGGGCCGCGCCGTCATGGACGCGATGCTGAGCGGCTTCCCCACGGAAGCGCTGGAGGAGGCCTTCGAGACCGTCGCCCGCGCGGACGGCGTCATCGCCGTGACGCCCGCCTTCAACGCTTCCTTCAGCGGGCTGTTCAAGTCGTTCTTCGACGTGCTGCCGGAGGAGACCTTCTCGGACATGCCCGTCCTCATCGGGGCGACCGGAGGGACCGAACGCCACTCGCTCGTCCTCGAACACGCGCTGCGGCCGATGTTCTCCTACCTGCACGCGATCGTCTCCCCCCGCGGTGTCTACGCCGCCACAGACGACTTCGGTGCCCAGGCGGGAGCCGCCCTCGGGCAGCGCGTCACCGCCGCGGCAGCCGACTTCGCACGCCTGGTCGAAGGATGCGGTCCCCGGCAGCGGCGCGACACCTTCACCGAGGAACTCACCACAATGGAACGGCTCCTCGGCGGCAGCACCTCCGCCGACACGACCTAGAAGATGCGCAAGCGGTGCTCGGCCTCAACTGGGCATAAGGTCTGCCACGCCATCCACCCCCGAGGCGGCTGAGCTGGAAGGACGTACGAGATGACCCAGGCTGACCGGGCCCCGCGACGACAGGAGACTTCGCCGGGCGGGTCTCGGAGCTTCACGCACTCCACCTCGACGTGTCCATCTTGGCACGCCCGGTTGAGGTCGAGCGTGCCATCCCGTTCGCCGAGGACACCGAGCCGCCGCGCACCTGGCCGGCTGGGACCGCGGCGCCCTTGAAGATCACCCCGAACGACGGGCCCCTGCCCGCTGATCCACGACGTCGACGCAGAAGGCGACGATGCCGGGTCTGCCGGGCGTCGACGATCCCGCCTCCGGTGCAGCCGGGAGACCACTCGACCTCCCGTCCTCATCCACGACTCCAGGAGGTATCGACGATGAGTGAGCACGACAGCGATCTGTCAGCACTGGTCGCCGGCCTGAAATGCGCTGCCGTTGTGGACGCGATGGGCCGGGTCCATCAGCATCGCGCCCACATCCTCAGCCTTGTCAGTCCGACGCCGCATCGACCGCTGTTCGGCCCAGCGGTGACGGTCGCCTACCTGCCGTACCGGGACGACTTCTCCGAAGCCAACGCGTTGGGCTTCGGTGGCTGGTTCTACCGGGCCGTGGGCGACACACCGACGGGGAGGGTGCTCGTACTCTCCAGCGGTGGCTACCCGGACACCTCTCACGGTGGCGGCACCAAAATGTCCCGACTGAACAACCACGGTCTGGCGGGAGTCCTCACCGACGGGCGGCTGCGAGATTTCGACGAACTCGCCAACTACAGCTTCGCCACTTGGTGCGCAGGAGAAGCCACCCGGTGGGGCGGCGACACCGTCGCGCCGTGCGCGGCCAACATTCCCGTGGAAGTCGGCGGCGTCTGCGTGACCCCCGGCGACTACGTGTATGCCGACCAAGCCGGTGCCGTCATCATCCCCGCCCCCAGCGTGCACGACGTGCTCACCGAGGCTCACCGCGTCAACGACGCCGACAAGGACGCCCTGACGACTATTCGTGACGAGGACCCCGCATCCCTGCATACCGGCGCGCGCCACAGCGCCGAACACTGATCAGCGAACCGGGCCTGCGGTGTGGAACCCTCTCCGCGACGGCGCACCCCCGGTGGCTGGATCCCACAAGGCACCCGGCAACGCTCCTCGATGACGTGTTTGAGCGCCAGGTGGCGCGAAGTGGTCTTCCGGGGGGCAAGGTTGTGCGCGGGGCGGGGATGGTGCCGTGGGTCTGGCACTGGTTGAAGCCTCCACCGCTGAGGCCGCGAAGGCCGGAGGCCCGGGCGACGCGACGCCTCCCTGGGGATACTCTTCCGCAAATTGAGCCAGGGCTTGGCTCTCTGCGGTCTGCACGTCTGAGAGGGCGCGAGCGAGTCAGGAGAGCCAGTCGGCGTAGCGGGTGGGGGCGAGGTGAGCGTCCTTGTCGGTGAGGACGTCACCCCTGACGACGGAAAACATGCCGGCGGTGGGGTCGGTAACGACGGTACGGTTGTCGCCCTTGCGGGACAGGGTGATCCGGCCCAGCTCGTCCAGGGAGAAAATCTCGGGGCCGGCGATGTTGCGGGTGCCACTCAGCCGCGTGCCCGCGGCGACCTCCGCCACCGCGTAGGCCACGTCCTTGGCGGCGATCGGCTGGATCGGCGTGGCGGGCAACCGGACGGTGTCGCCGTCGGCGGTCCAGGACAGGACGGCATCCATGAACTCCATGAACTGCGTCGCCCGGACAATCGAGTAGGGGACGGGACCGGCCGCGAGGATCTTCTCCTGGAGCACCTTGGCCCGGTAGTAGTCCAGCTCCGGCACCTGGTCCGCACCCACGATCGAGAGGATGACGAAGTGGCCGACGCCGCCCTTCTGAGCCGCCGCCAGAAGGTTGTCCATCGAGGTCTGGAAGAAGGCACGGGAGGCTTCGTCGAAGGTCGGGGAGTTCGTCAGGTTGACCACGACGTCGGCCCCTGCCACCGCCTCGTCCAGCCCCTGGCCGCTGATGACGTCGACTCCGGTGGACAGCGAGTGCGGTACCGCCTCGTGCCCGGCGGCGTTCAGGTCCTTGACGACCTGCGCCCCGATCAGCCCCGTACCGCCGATGACTGCGAACTTCATGACATGCCTTTCGTCGGGAGTGTGCCCGCAGTATGTGATCTTGCGCCTCTTGTCATGTGGCAGTGCCCCGACCTGGCGCTCTTCCTGCAGTCTCAGGCATGGCGTGACTTGATCAGTCTCAGAGACACGGCGGGTTCCGCACGCTCAGCCTGTGTCGAAAGCAAGGCCGCCGAGGCCGCAGCATCTAAGCCTGGCCGGTTCCGAGGGCGTTGCGCAGGAACGCCGTGGCCTGGTCGATGGCTCCGCGAGCGGCTTTGGACTGACTCAGCGAGTTGAGCATCATGAAGTCGTGGACCGTGCCGTCGTAGCGCACCGTGGTTACCGGAACGCCGGCTGCTCGGAGCTTGGCCGCGTAGGCCTCGCCCTCGTCGCGCAGCACGTCGGCTTCGTCGACGATCAGCAGGGCGGGCGGCAGGCCGGAGAGCTGCTCGATGGCGGCGCGGTGGGGAGACGCGGTGATCTCCGCGCGCTGGTTCGGGTCGGTCGTGTAGGCGTCCCAGAACCACTCCATCAGCTTGCGGCTCAAGTAGTAGCCGGTGGCGAACTGGTCGTAGGAATCGGTGTCCATGGCCGCGTCCGTGACCGGGTAGTACATCGATTTGAAGTTCCCCCGTGAAGTTGGACAGCGGGTGGTTACGCTGCGGGGGTGAGGTCTTGCTGTAGCAAGGCGCGGGTCTCGAGCGGGGTGAGGTATCCGTGCTCGGGGTGTTTGCGGAGCCTGCTGCGGTTGTACTCGACCTCGATGAAGCGGAAGACGTCGGCTCGGGCCTGTGCCCTGGTTTCCCAGACGGTCGTCCCGATCTCTGCCTTGAGCAGTCCGAAGAAGCTCTCAGCTGCGGCGTTATCGTAACAAGACCCGGTCCGGCCCATGCTCTGCCGCAGCCTCAACTCTGTGATGAGGAAACGAAATTGGGCAGAGCTGTATTCGCTTCCGCGGTCGGTGTGCATGATGCAGCCGGGCTGCAGGCCGCCTCGTCCGGCAGCCATGTTCAGCGCGTCGGCGACGAGTTCGGTGCGGTGGTGATCGGCCATCGCGTACCCGATTACCTGCCGTGTCGCGAGATCGATGACGGTGGCCAGGTACCACCAGCCCTGGAGGGTGGGCAGGAAGGTGATGTCGCCTACGAGTTTCGTGCCCGGCCGGGTGGCGGTGAAGTCACGCTCGACCAGGTCCTGGGCGGGTGCAGCCTTGCGGTCCGGGCGGGTCAGTCCACGGCGCTTGCGGCGCGTGATCCCGCGGATCCCGCGCTCGGCCATGACCCGCTCGACCTTCTTCCGATTGATCACCAGACCCCGCCTGCGGAGGACGGCGTGGACTCTGGGCACCCCGTAGGCGCCGCGGGATGAAGCGTGGATCTCCCGGATCTGCGCGGTCAGTTCGTCTTCGGCCTCCTGCCGCTTCGCGGCGGCCGGGCGGGCGGTGAGCCAGGCGTAGAAGGAGGAGCGGGCCACGTCCAGGACCCGGCACAGGAGCGCGACGCCATGGGTGGTCTTCTCCGCCTCGATGAATGCATACACCGCGTTCATCGATCGCTCTCCCTCGCGAAGAAGACCGTCGCTTTTCGCAGCACCTCGATCGTCTGCTGCTGTTCGCGGTTCTGCCGCCGCAACCGCCGCAGCTCTTCCTTCTCCGCCGAGGTCAACGCGCCGGCCGGGCCTTCACCGCGGTCGGTGTCATCCTGGCGGACCCAGTTGCGCAAACCTTCCGGGCTCACGCCGAGCTCCCGCGCCACCGCGGTCACGGTCCGGCCCGAGGAACGGACCAACGCGACCGCGTCGCGCTTGAACTCAGCGGAGTACCGCTTACTCATGTTGCTCTTGCTCACTGCCTGGCACTGCTTCCTCCGAGACCATCGGTCCCAGTATCAGGCTGTCCAGCTCAGCGGGGGAACTTCAATTGCTGTACGAACTTGACGTCACCCCGCTCCTTGGCCATGAGGGTGAGTGCAGCGGTCATGTTCCCGCCGACCGATTCCCCGGCCACCGCCATGCGCTCTGCATCCAGCCCCTTGGACGCCCCCTCGCGGACGATCCACTGCGCGGTGGCGTAACCCTGCTCGATGGCCACGGGGTAGTGCGCCTCGGGCGACGGCGTGTATTCCACGAAGGCCACTGCCGCACGGGCGCCGACCGCCAACTCGCGCGCCAGGCGGTCGTGAGTTCCGGCGTTGCCCAGCACCCAGCCACCGCCGTGCATGTACAACACGACGGGCAGCGTTCCGGTGGCGCCCTGCGGCTTGACGATGCGTACCCGCACATCGCCCACGGCAGCCGGTACGGTGACCCACTCCTCGTCGACCGGCAGCTTGTCGACCGGTGCGGCCTGAAGGTCGTCGAGGACCTTGCGGGCTGCGGTCGGATCCAGCTCGTACAGGAACGGATGTTGCGAGGTTGCGTCGGCGAGCTCCTGTGCCTCGGACTCGAGGACGATTGAGGCGGTCTGAGCAGCCATGGGAATGCTCCCTCGGAAGTGCGAGAAGCGCATGGTGACAAGCGCAGCACCTGAAGAGCGTCACGATGCGCTCGGGCTGTGGGGCGCCCGGCAGAGCCTGGGCCCTTTTTCAGCCCGCCGATAAGCAGGCATGTCCATTTTAGTCTCAGCAGCGCGTTGCAGCCCTCGCTGCAAAAGGGCAGCAGTTCAAACGCGCAACGCAACGCTGCAACATCCCGCGACTCAGCACTGCGTTGCTGCGTCAGCACGGATGGCAACAGCGGATACGCAGCAGGGAGCTGCGCCTGATTGCTGCTGTGCCAGGCTCAACGCGCTGCTGCTTTTTCTTCCCCCCGGCTACGCCGGGTGCCCTCGCTGACGGCCCTGTTTTCGTATAGCTACGCCAGGTGGCGTGTAGCACTGAGTAATGGTCCGGGGCCCCGATTCAGTGGGCTCGTTGGGCTGAACGTGTGATCTCGGCGGGCCTGCCAGCAGAAGGGGTACCGCGCGCCGGGCAGCCGAGCGGGCCCACGAAGCCGTAGCGTCACCGGGGCAGCGAGATGGTTCCCGGGACCCTCTCCGCACCACCTGCTGATCCGTCGGAACTCCCGGAAGGACAGTCATGGGCACTCCGGACACCATCATCTTGATCCACGGTTTCTGGGTCACACCCCGGAGCTGGGAGCACTGGATCACCCACTACGAAAAGCGCGGCTACCGCGTTCTCGCGCCCGCCTACCCGGGCTTCGATGCAGAGGTCGAGGCGCTTAACACAGATCCAACGCCGATCGAACAGGTCACCGTCGCGCAGATCATCGAGAGTCTGGAGACCCTGGTCCGCGGCCTGGACAAGCCACCGATCCTCATCGGCCACTCCGCAGGCGGTGTCTTCGTGCAGCTCCTGCTCGACCACGGTCTGGGCGCGGCGGGGGTGGCCATCAACTCCGCACCCACCGAGGGGGTCGCCGTGGTGCCGCTGACCCAGATCAAGTCGTCCTTCCCGGTGCTGAAGAACCCGGCCAACCGGCACCGGGCGGTCGGCCTGAACGCCGAGCAGTGGCACTACACCTTCACCAACACGCTCTCCGAGGAGAAGTCCCGGGCGCTGTACGAGCGCTATGCCGTCCCGGCCTCCGGCGGCATCTTCTGGGACAGCGCCCTGGCCACCCTGCGCCCCGGCCACCAGAGCACATACGTCGACTACCACAATGACGACCGCGCGCCGCTGCTGTTCATCTCCGGTGAGAATGACCACCTGATGCCGCCGAAGGTGCAACAGTCCAATGCCCGGCACTACGAATCGGACACGGTCACCGAGATCAAGGAGTTCCCGGGCCGCCCGCATCTGCTGCCCGCAGCACCCGGATGGGAGGAAGTCGCCGACTACGCCCTCGACTGGGCCGTCTCACACGTGCGCGATGAGGGGCCCGTTAGAGGCAACTGACAAGCTGGGCTCATGTTGATCGACGATGGGCACCGCGCTGACGACGCCCACGGACTGGCGAAGGACTTCTCCAGACTGCCGGCTGACACGGGCCGCTTGGGCCTCGGGTGAACAGGGTGGAGCGGTCGCAGCCTCCTCCGAGGCCAGGCAGAGGCGCTCGGGCTACCCGGACCTGGCGGCAGCCAAGAAGGCCGCCGATGCTGGCAGCACTTCGGAAGATTCGCGCACATCAGGTCATGCGTCGGTAGCGCCACACGGAGAGCGGGACGAACAGGCAGAGGATGCCCGCGATCCATGCGATTGCGCCGCTGAGGGTGGATGGCACGCCAGGGACGAGCGCCAGCGAACGCGCTGCGTCCGCGGTCAGGGTTACCGGGCTCACGTTCGCGAACTCCTCCAGCCAGTTCGGCATGCTCGAGACCGGCACGAACACCGAGCTCGCGAACACGAGCGGAAACAGGACCACGAAGCCGGCTGATTGAGCTGCCTCGGCGCTCCGCACCATCAGTGCGACGAAGGCGAAGATCCAGCTCAGCGCGAGACCGAAGGCGCTGACGAGAACGATGGATCCGAGGGCCTGTACGACGCCCGCCTGGAAGCGGAAGCCGATGATGTAGCCGATGAGGATCATCAGCCCGATGATCAGGATGTTTCGGACCAAGTCGGCGGCGGTACGACCGACAAGCACCGCGGACCGGGCCATTGGCATGGTGCGGAACCGGTCGATCACGCCGAGCTTCAGGTCATCGGAGAGGCCTAGTGCTGTCATGCTCGCCCGGAATGTCACCGACTGAATGAGGATGCCGGGCAGCAGGTAGTTGATGTACGTGACGCCGCGGGGCAGCGATGGGCTGATTGCGCCGCCGAACACGTACGCGAACAGCTGCACGAAGGTGATCGGCTGGATCGTCGAGAACACCAGCAGATCCGGTTGGCGGATGAAGTGGCGCAGGTTGCGCGTACTGACCACCAGTGCGTCGGCGCTGGCGGCACGGATCTTCCCCGGCGAGAGCCGGCTCCACCGCAGTGGTCGCACAGGGGGTCGGGTCGCGCGGGTGGTATCAGCAGCAGGGACGTCGAGGCTCGGCCCCTCGCCCGGGGTGGCTTCGGAGGCCGCTTCGTCCTCGCTCGGCGGCGCGCCTGTCAGCTGCAGAAACACATCGTCGAGCGTCGGGCGGCGAAGCCTGAGATCGCGCACCGCGATTTCCGCCCTGCGGAGCGCCGAAGCCGCATTCTCAATCATCTCGAGGCCATCATGCGGCGCGGGAAGTGTCAGCTGCGTGAGCAAGTCTCCAGGTTCGGGCTCGCCGCAACCGATGCCGACCAGCGCAGACCGTGCTCTGTCGCGTTCCACCGCGGTGGCGAGCCCGACTTCCAAGAGCTTGCCGCCGATCCGATCCTTGAGCTCGTCCCCCGTACCCTGCGCGATCACGCGACCGTGGTCGATAACGGCGATCTGGTCGGCGAGCTGATCCGCCTCCTCGAGGTACTGGGTGGTCAGCAGGAGCGTCGTCCCCTCGCCGACGAGTTCACGCACAACCGACCAGATCTCATTGCGGCTGCGCGGGTCGAGGCCGGTCGTCGGCTCGTCCAGGAACAGGACGCGCGGGCGGGTCAGCAGGCTCGATGCGAGGTCGAGACGTCGCCGCATACCACCTGAGTACGTGCCGACCCGGCGATCGCCGGCGTCAGCCAGGTCGAAGCGCTCGAGCAGCTCATTCGCCCGACTACGAGCAGCCACGGCCGAGAGATTGAACAGACGTCCGAACATCTGAAGGTTCTCCCGGCCGGTCAGCATCTCGTCGACCGCCGAGAATTGGCCGGTCAGCCCCAAGACCTCCCGTACACCACCGGGATCGTCAACGACGTCGCGGCCAAAGACCCGGGCCCTTCCGGCGTCCGGAGCCACCAGGGTGGCAAGTACCCGCACCAGGGTCGTCTTGCCCGCGCCGTTCGGTCCGAGCAGCCCGAAGACGCTGGCCTCCACGACGTTCAGATCGATACCGGCAAGCGCCGTGGTTGTTCCGAAGCGCTTGACGAGACCCTCGACCTGGATGGCGGAACCAGACATCGCTCACTCTCCAAAGGCGCCCCCTGTGAGACTGATTGTGCCGTTCGTACGCGCTCGAGCACTCCATTGAGAGCTCTCCCGGCCAGATGGTGGAGCCGGCCGAGCGCTGGCCCGCGGCGCGATGAGCCCGCGGAGTTCTGCACCGCGGCTGCGAGGCGACCAGAAGTCTCCACCGATCTCGCCGAATCCTCGAGCGAGCTGGACCTCGTGGATCAAAGCTGGCGCCGGGCCGCAGTTCCCGCGTCGTCGGCAAGAGCAGCATGCGCCGGCCGCCGTACCCGCCGGCGCATGCCGCTCTGAGGCTGTGCACGAACCGCAGCCTCAGCGCTCGCGAATCCAAGATGCCGCCAGGGCTCTCCAGCTCTCCACATCCCCCGCGCCTTCGGCCAGGCCGAGACTGTGCGGCCCGTGCGCGAACACGTGAACTGCGTGTGGGACGTTGTGGGCTGCGAGCGCGGCAGCAAGGCGATAGGTGTGTTCAGGAGGGACATAGACATCTTCCGCGGTGTGCCAGACGAAGAACGGCGGCGACTCGGACGTCACCAGCGCGTCCAAAGACGTCGAGCGCCGCTGCGCCGGGTCGGCGTCCTCCCCCAGCAAGATCAGTCTGGCGGGGCGGTAGGTCTCGGTCTCCATCGACGTGATCGCATATCCCAGGACCACGAATTGCACCGCTTCCGGCGCCTCGGCACCGGGTGCGAGAGCGGCAAGGCCGGCCAAGTGACCGCCCGCGGAGAAACCCATCAGACCGATGCGGTCCGCTCCGCTCGCGCGCAGGCGCCGGATCTCGGCACGGAGGGCTTGGAGCGGTTCGGGGTGCCTGGCGTTGAGCGGGTAGCGGAAGACGCTCGCCCGCACCCCGAGCCCGCTGAGCCAGTCCACGACCGGCTCGGCCTCGTGTGGCGCATGCTCGGCGTACCCGCCACCCGGGAGGACGATCACGTGCGTTCTCGCCACTGGTCGTCCCTCGCTCCAGTAGCTGTGGCTACCGCGTCACGGCCATCGAGGCGGACGCGGCCTGCTTGATGAGGTCGGCCACTTCGGCCGGGTGCGACACGTAGACGGAATGGCTGCCCGCTACCTCGACGGTGGTCGAGCCGGCTCGGCCGGCCATGGTGCGCTGGGCAGGCGGGGGGATCATCTTGTCCTCGGTGGTGAACATGTACCAGCTCGGTTTGGTGCGCCATGCGGCCTCGGTGACCTGCTGGCCGAGGGCGTCCACCCCCCACGGGACCTGCGAGTCGGCCATGAACGCGGCCAGATCGGCGGGCACATCACCGGCGAACGCTGCGGGGAACTTGTCCCGGTCGAGGAACAGGTAACCGTCCTCGGGCGGCAGGATCGGCGGTCCGGGCCCGTCGGTGGGGAAACCGCCGAGGAGCGTGTTGACCGATTCGCCCGCGTCCGGCACGAACGCCGCGATGTAGACCAGGGCCGCCACGTTCGCGCTGGTGCCCGCTTCGGTGATGACTGCGCCGCCGTAGGAATGACCGACCAGCACGACCGGGCTGTCCTGAGCCTCGATGACCAGTCGCGCTGCCGCGGCGTCGCCCTGCAACGACGTGGTCGGGTTCTGCACCACGCAGACGCGGTAGCCATCGCGAGTGAGCAGGTCGTAGACCGGGCGCCAGCCGGATCCGTCCACGAAACCGCCGTGTACCAAGACGATTGCGGGCCTGTCTGCCATGGAACGGTGTCCCTTCGGTGAAGCCAGTGGTGTCTGACTCACCAAGCAAATCCCGGCCCGGCAGTCACCGCACTCTGAGCAGGGCTGGGGGCAGCTGAAAGGCGGACATGACCGCGGTTCCCAGACACCGCGCGGCCCCCGGGACGGTGCGGCTCGGCCACCACCACGCCAAGCTGTTCTGGCTCGACCTGATCGGCGCGGTCCGCGGCGCTCTGAACGAGGCGGCGGAGCCACCGAGGATGTCGGCCTCCAGCCGTGGCGCCGCGTCTGCGCCCGGGGTGCGGCGTACCCGGCTCAGGCAGGTCGGCGTCGACCGTCCACCGAACCCTCCAGGACCCTGCTGACGACCGCCTCGACCGTGATCAACGAGCGTCAAGATATCGCCCTTAGCGCCCACAGTGCACATAATGAACATTGACGAAACCGCAGTTCAGGAGCTCTTTGCGGCTTTCTCAAGGATCGCCACGCACTCCATGTGGTGGGTCATCGGGAAGAGATCGAAGGCGCGCAGGAAGCGGGGCACGTAGCCGGCGTCCTTGAAGTAGCCCAAGTCGCGGGCGAGGGCCGCCGGGTCGCAGGCGACGTAGCCGACGCGGCGTGGGCCCAGCACCGCGATCTGCTCCACCGTCTTCTTGCCCGCGCCCGCCCGCGGCGGGTCCAGGACGACCAGGTCGGCCTCGGTGATGCCGGTGCGCGGCAGCACCGTCTCGACCTTGCCCTGTTCGATACGGACCCGCTCGAACTGCGCCAGGTTGTGACGGGCGTCCTCGCACGCGCGCTTGGTGGACTCGATGCCGAGGACCGCTCCGGTGTCGCCGATACGGTCGGCGAGCGCGCCCGCGAAAAGTCCGACGCCGCAGTACAGGTCGAGAGCCATCTCGCCCTTGCGCGGGGTGAGTCCGCGCATCAGCGCGTCCACGAGCAGCTCCGCCGCCTGCGGGTGCACCTGCCAGAAGCCGCCCGCGCCCACCCGCCAGGTGCGGTCGTCCGCACGCTCGCGTACGAAGTCGCGGCCGTGCACGCGGTGCAGCGCCTTGTCCTTTTCACCGACCCTCAACACCGAGACGGGCTTGTCGAGTTCGACGATGGGGAGACGGCCACCCGGCTTCGGGGTGAGCACCACCTGCCGGTCCTGTGAGCCGGTGGCTGCGGTGGCCTCGACCGCCGCGATCTGCGGCCACTCCCGCCGCTCGATGCCCAGTTCGTCGACACCCGGCGCGGCGATCAGGCAGTGGTCGATGGGCTCGACCTCGTGCGAGCGGTGCCGGCGCAGCCCCGCCCGGCCCTGCTCGTCCACGGCGTACTGGATGCGGGTGCGCCAGGCGGGCACCTCACCAGCGGGCACCTTGTCGCCCGGCGCGGGCTCCACGGTGCCGTCCCAGGACACGTCCTCGGGGGTCATCCCCGCGAGCCGCTGGAGCTGTTCGGTGAGCACCTCGCCCTTGAGGCGGCGCTGCACGCCGGGCTTGGTGTGCTGCCAGTCGCAGCCGCCGCACCGGCCGGGACCGGCGAAGGGACACGGAGCGGGGACCCGGTCCTTGGACGCCTCCAGCACCCGGACGGCGTCGGCGCGCAGGAAGCGGGAGTCCTCGTGGCCCTCGGTGACGCGGGCGATGACGCGTTCACCGGGCAGTGTGTGCCGTACGAAGAGCACCCGTCCGGCGTCGGTACGGGCGACGCAGTGTCCGCCGTGCGCGACGGGGCCGATCTCGACCTCGTACTCCTCGCCGACCAGAGTGGGGGCGAGGGGATCCGTGGTGGCTTCGGGCATGGGGGGAGGGCTCCAGAGGTACGGGGGTGCGGCGGACGACGGCTGCGGGCGGGGGCGGTCCGGTGGCGGTGACGCCGTGCGCCGTGACGCCGTGCGCCGAGCAGCCGCCCAGTCTACTTCTCCCGCCCGTCTTTCTTTCCGTTCGCCTTCCCGTTCGTCATCCCCCCCACGAGCTTGCCTCCCGGACCCGCCGCGGGCCCGCGGCGCACCGAGCCCGGCGCGCTCCAGTCCGCGCGCTTCTTGAGGCGCTTGCGGGCCAGTTCGGAGGACTCCAGCTGCCAGGGCACGGAGGTGACCATGACGCCGGGGGTGTAGAGGAGCCGCCCCTTCAGGCGCAGGGCGCTCTGGTTGTGCAGCAGCTGCTCGTACCAGCGGCCGACGACGTACTCCGGGATGTAGACGCTGACGACGTCGCGCGGGTTCTCCTTGCGCAGCCGCTTGACGTAGTCGATGACGGGTCGGGTGATCTCCCGGTAGGGCGAGTCGAGGATCTTCAGCGGGACCTCGAGGCCGCGCTCGTCCCACTCCCTGCGCAGCTGTGCGGTCTCCTGCGCGTCGACGCTGATGGTGACGGCCTCCAGGGTGTCGGAGCGCATCAGGCGGGCGTAGGCGAGCGCGCGCAGTGTCGGCTTGTGCGTCTTGGAGACCAGCACGATGGAGTGCACGCGCGAGGGCCGTACCCGCTTCTCCGCCGGATCGTCGGTGGCGAGTTCCTCGGCGACCAGGTCGTAGTGCCGGCGGATGGCGGTCATCACGCCGTAGAAGAGCAGCATGCCCAGCAGCGAGACCCACGCGCCGTGCGTGAACTTCGTCACCAGTACGACGACCAGGACGAGACCGGTGAAGAAGGCACCGAAGGTGTTGATGGCGCGGGAGCGGTGCATGTGGCGGCGCTTGGCCGGATCGGTCTCCTCGCGCAGGTGCCGGTTCCAGTGCCGGACCATGCCGGTCTGGCTGAGGGTGAAGGAGACGAAGACGCCGACGATGTAGAGCTGGATGAGGCGGGTGGAGTCGGCGTCGTAGAGCCACACGAGTATGGCGGCGGCCCCCGACAGCAGCACGATGCCGTTGGAGAAGGCCAGCCGGTCGCCGCGGGTGTGCAGTTGCCGCGGCAGGTAGCGGTCCTGGGCGAGGATCGAGCCGAGCAGCGGGAAGCCGTTGTAGGCGGTGTTGGCGGCGAGGAAGAGCACCAGGGCGGTGGCGGTCGCGAGGAAGAGGAAGGCGATGGTGCCGTCACCGAAGACCGCGGCGGCCACTTGGGAGATGACCGGGTTCTGGGTGTATCCGGAACCGACCGGTTTGCCGTCGACGAGCAGGTTCGTGGCGGGGTTCTCGGCCATCTTCACCCCGGTGGCAAGGGCCAGCAGGATCACACCGCAGAACATGGTGACGGCGATCAGGCCCATCATCGCCAGCGTGGTGGCGGCGTTCTTGGACTTGGGCTTGCGGAAGGCGGGGACGCCGTTGCTGATGGCCTCGACCCCGGTGAGCGCCGCGCAGCCGGAGGAGAAGGCGCGCAGCAGCAGGAACGCGAGGGCGAAGCCCGCGAGCCCTCCGGTGTGCTCTGAACGGACGTCGTAGTCGGCGGTGGGGGCTCGCATCTCGTCGCCGAATACGACGCCGCGTATGACCCCCCAGGCGATCATCCCGAACACGCCCGCCACGAAGCAGTAGGTGGGGATCGCGAACAGCTTGCCCGATTCCCGTACGCCCCGCAGGTTCATCAGGGTCAGCAGCAATATGGTGATCACCGCCGCGGGGGTCTTGTGCTCGGCGATGAAGGGGACCGCGGATCCCAGGTTCTCGACGCCGGAGGAGATGGAGACGGCGACGGTCAGCACGTAGTCGACGAGCAGGGCGCTGGCGACGGTGAGACCGGCTCGGCGGCCGAGGTTGGTGTTGGCGACCTCGTAGTCGCCGCCGCCGGAGGGGTACGCGCGGACGTTCTGCCGGTAGGAGGCGACCACCGTGAACATCAGCACGATGACGGCGGCGGCGATCCACGGGCTGAAGGTGTACGCCGACGCGCCCGCGAGGGACAGGACGAGGAGCACCTCGCCCGGCGCGTACGCGACCGACGACAGCGGGTCGGACGCGAAGACGGGCAGCGCGATGCGCTTGGGCAGCAGGGTTTCGCCCAGCCGGTCGCTGCGAAGCGCACGCCCGAGCAGAAGTCGTTTGGGTACATGGGTAATCCTGGGCACGGAGAGGATCGTATGCGGTCGGCCGTGCGATCCTTGGACGGCCCGCAGTACGGGACGAGAGGGACGGGCGTGCATGTTGTGATCATGGGCTGTGGCCGGGTAGGCGCACAGCTCGCACAGGCGTTGGAGCACCAGGGCCATACGGTCGCGGTGGTCGACCAGGACCCGACGGCATTCCGCCGGCTGGGCTCCGGGTTCGGCGGCCGCAGAGTGTCCGGCGTCGGCTTCGACCAGGACACCTTGCGGGAGGCCGGCATCGAGGAGGCCGGCGCCTTCGCGGCCGTCAGCAGCGGCGACAACTCGAACATCATCGCGGCCCGGGTCGCCCGGGAGACGTTCGGCATCGAGCAGGTCGCGGCACGGATCTACGACCCCAGGCGGGCCGAGGTCTACCAGCGGCTGGGCATTCCGACGGTGGCCACGGTGCGCTGGACGGCCGACCAGATGCTGCGCAGGCTGCTCCCCTCCGGCGCCGAACCGCTGTGGCGGGACCCCAGCGGCGGCGTGCAGCTGGCGGAGGTGCACGCGTCCGAGGCCTGGGTGGGCCACCGGGTCAGCAGACTGCAGGAAGAGGCCGGGGTACGGGTCGCCTTCCTCACCCGGCTGGGCGAGTCGATGCTGCCGACCTCCGAGACGGTGCTGCAGGAAGGCGATCTGGTGCATGTGATGATGCGCTGCGACCAGGTCGATCAGGTGGAGGCCGCCTTCACGTCGGGCCCCGAGGAGGCGAACGCGTGAACGGCGCACACACGGCGAACAGGGGATACGTCCGATGAGGGTAGCCATTGCCGGCGCGGGCGCCGTCGGCCGCTCGATCGCGGGCGAGCTGCTGGAGAACGGGCACGAGGTGCTGCTCATCGACAAGGCGCCGACGGCGATCTCCGTGGAACGGGTGCCGCAGGCGGAGTGGCTGCTCGCGGACGCCTGCGAGATCACCTCGCTGGACGAGGCGGCCCTGGAACGCTGCGACGTGGTGATCGCGGCGACCGGTGACGACAAGGTCAACCTGGTGGTCTCGCTCCTGGCCAAGACGGAGTACGGGGTGCCGCGGGTCGTCTCGCGCGTCAACAACCCCAAGAACGAATGGCTGTTCAACGAGTCGTGGGGCGTCGACGTCGCCGTCTCGACACCCCGGCTGATGTCGGCGCTGGTCGAGGAGGCGGTGAGCGTCGGAGACCTGGTGCGGCTGCTGCGCTTCTCGCAGGGCGACGCGAACCTGGTCGAGCTGACGCTGCCGCCCGAGTCGTCGCTGGCCGGGACCCGGGTGGGCGACGTGACCTGGCCGGAGGACACCGCCCTGGTCACCATCATCCGGGGCAACCGGGTGCTGGTCCCGGACAAGGACGACGCGCTGGAGGCGGGTGACGAGCTGCTGTTCGTGGCCGCACCGGCGCGGGAGACACAGCTCGAGGACCTGCTCTCGGTCCGCACTACGTAGCGGAGCCCGCGCCGCCCGCGCCCTCAGGGAGCGCGGGGTACGCGGGCCGCGGGTGTGCGGGTCACGGGGATGCGCTGCCGGTCGTCAGCGGCGGTGGCTGCCGCCCGTACCCGAATCGGGTGCGGGGTCGGCGAGCAGTGCGCGGGAGGCGTCCTCGGCGGGTCCTTCGCCCAGCGGGCCGGGGACGTGCTTCTCCTGCTCCCGCTCCTTCCCGGCGTCCTTCTCCGCCTGCTCCGCCGCCTCCATTTCCGCGATGACGTTGATCGGTGGCGGCGCCTTCGCCAGGAAGATCCAGGTCAGATACACCGCCAGCAGGAAGGGCGGGATCTTCAGCGCCATCGTGACCCAGCCGAACTGGGTGGTGTCGGCCCACAGGTACAGCGGGAAGAGGATGGCGCACTTGACCAGCAGGATCAGGCCCCAGGCGTAACTGGCCTTGGTGTAGGCCCGCTTGCGCCCCGGGTTCCTCGTGCGCCAGGAGAGGTTCTCCTTGAAGACCGGTCCGAGCACGAGCCCGAGCAGCGGCACACCCGCGGCCGAGGTCACGATGTACGCGAGGGCGAGGCCGAGCGTGTAGAGCATGCCCGGCAGGTAGAAGTCCTTGGCGTTGCCGGTCATCATCGCGAAGAGCACACCGAAGGCCACCCCGAACACACCGCTGAAGGCGTGCTTGACGGTGTCCCTGCGGACCAGCCGGAACACCCCCAGGACGGCGGAGAGGCCGAGGGCGGTCAGCGCGGCGGAGTGGATGTCCTTGTTGACCGTGTAGATCGCGATGAAGATCAGGCCGGGGGCGGTGGTCTCCACCAGGCCGCGGATGCCTCCGAACGCCTCGAAGAGGGCCGCTTCCGTGACGGCGCGGGAACCCGCCGCCTCGCCGTCCGCCCCCGTTCCGGTGTCTGGTCCGCCGGCGGCCGGCTTGTCGAGTGGGGTCACCCGCTACTCCTGTCCGAGGGGTCGCAGCTCGTACTTCGGATTGAACATCACAGGACGGCCGTGGTGGATGGATACCCGCCCCCACGCGATCAGGCTGCGGCCCGGCTCGATGCCCACGATGGCACGGCGGCCCAGCCAGACCACGTCCAGAGCGGCGGACCCGTCGAACAGCTCCGCCTCCAGCGTGGGGACCCCGGCCCGCGGGCGCAGGGTCACCGTACGCAGCGTACCCGTGACCCGCACGACCTGGCGGTCGGCACAGGCGGCGATGCGGGTGCAGCCCTTCTCGTCCGCCTCCTGGCGCAGCTCTTCCGAGTGAAGATCCTCTTCGGAAGAGGACAGCCGCTCCAGAAAGCGCTTGAAGCGACCGCCGCCGCTCGGGCGTGCCTGCTCTTCTCGGATGGCGCCTGTCATGCAGCCAGAGTACCGGTGGGCGGGCGGCCGGGCCCCAGACGTGGGGGCGGGCCCGTACGTCCCGGACCCGCCCCCACGGCTGACGTGGCCGCTCTCCAGCGGACGGTCAGCGGACCTCGGTGATCTCGGGGCCGCGCTGGAGCTTGTCGAGGCCGCCCGCGAAACGGGAACCCTCCTCGACGGTTTCCTGCTGGACGCCGTCCGGCACCATCTGGGCGTCCTCCGGCAGCTTGAGCACGATCGGGTCGCGGGGGGCCATCGGGGACTCCCCGCGCACGATCACCGCGTCACGGAAGACCTGCTCCAGCAGTCCGGCCGCCTCCGGCTGTACGGCGCCCTGGCCGGAGATCACGCCGCGCAGGAACCAGCGCGGGCCGTCGACCCCGACGAAGCGCACGACCTGCACCCCGTTCGTACCGTCGGGCAGCTGTACCGGAACCTGAGCGCGCAGCTCCCAGCCCAGCGGGCCCTCGACCTCGTCGATGACACCGCCCTGCTTGGTGATGCCGGTGGCGATCTCCTCGCGGACCTCGTCCCAGAGGCCCTCCCGCTTGGGCGCGGCGAACGCCTGGAGCTGGACGGCGCTGTCCCGCAGCACCAGGGTGGCCGCGACGATCGAGTCGCCCGCGACCTCGACCCGCAGCTCCATCCCCTCGACACCGGGCACATAGATGCCGCCGAGGTTCACCCTGCCCTCACCGGGGTCGGTCACCTCGCTGATGTCCCAGGGCCCGTCCGGGCGCGGCGCCGGCGGCAGCTTCACGCGGGCCGCACGGTCGTCGGTGACGGCGTCGGCGGAGCCGGACCGCTCGGCGGCGTCCTGCCCGTCCCTCTCGAAGTCGTCCGCGGCGCCCGCTTCGGGCTCTTCGCTCTTGTTGCGACGACGTCCGAACACGTCACTGTCCTCTCAGGTCGGAATCCCGGTCGGCGCCGACCGGGACGTATGCATTGTCCTCTGCGGCCGCCACTGCGGTACGGCCGCCCGTGGAGCCGAATCCCCCCGCGGCCCGTGCCGATCCCGGCAACTCCTCCACCTCGTGGAAGCGCACCTTCTCCACCTGCTGGACGACGAGTTGGGCGATGCGGTCCAGCCGCTCGAACCGCACCGGCTCGCGCGGGTCGAGATTGGCCACGATCACCTTGATCTCTCCACGGTACCCGGCATCGACGGTTCCGGGAGCATTCACCAGGGAGACGCCGTAACGGGCCGCCAGACCGGATCGGGCATGCACGAACGCCGCGTAGCCGTCGGGCAGCGCGATGGCCACACCCGTGGGCAGCACGGCACGTTCGCCGGGTGCGAGTTCGGCGGCCTCGGTGGTGACGAGGTCGCAGCCCGCGTCGCCGGGGTGCGCGTAGGAGGGCACGGGGACGGCGGGGTCGAGGCGGCGCAGGAGGACGTCGACGGGCGCTCGGGTCACGGGTTCACCTCGAAGGCGCGGGAGCGGCGGACCTGGTCGGGATCGGCCATCGCGGCCTGGATCTCCTCGTCCCGTCCGTTGTCGGTGAAGTGCTCGACCTTCACCTGGATGAAGACGGCGTCGGCGCGTACGGCGACCTGGCCGTCCGGGCCGCCGATCCGCCCGGTCGCGGTGGTGAAGATCTTCCGCCCGTGTACGGCCGTGACCGTGGCGTCCAGATGCAGCACCGTGTCCACCGGCACCGGACGGACGAAGTCCGTCTCCAGCCGTCCCGTCACCGCGATGACCTGCATCAGCCAGCCCAGCGAGCCCATCGTCTCGTCCAGCGCCGTCGTCAGGACGCCGCCGTGTGCGAGTCCCGGAGCGCCCTGGTGGACGGGCCGCACCCGGAATTCGGCGGTGACGTTCACGCCCTCGCCCGCCCGGGCCTCCAGGTGCAGGCCGTGCGGCTGGCCACCGCCGCAGCCGAAGCAGCGCTCGTAGTGGGAGCCGAGCAGCTCGCCCGGGGGCGGCGCGCCGGGGTGCCGTACCGCGGCGAGGGCGCCGTCCGGCGGCCTCAGCGGTGACTTCTGGGGGCTCGGCGCGCTCGGCGGGCTCGGCGGCGACTTCTGCGGATCGTCCGGCTGGTTCCGGGGCTGGGCTGCACTCACGTGTGCAGACCCTACCGCCGCGGCTCCCCGGGCCAGGCCATGTGCGGCCCGTGCCAAGCTGGACGGCATGGTTGCTCCGGAACGGCCCTACGACGAACGCCTCACCGCCCCGCGCTCCTGGTGGCTCATCGCCGCCCTGGTCGGCCTGGCGGCCGCGCTGGCGCTCCTTCCGCTGGGCACCCTGCCGGCGCTGGGCGGCCTGATCGCGGGCGCCGCCCTCGCCGCCGTCCTGATCAGCTCCTACGGCTCTGCCCGCATCCGCGTCGTGGCCGGGTCGCTGGTCGCGGGCGAGGCGCGCATCCCGCTCTCGGCGCTGGGAAGGGCGCATGTTCTGGACCGGGGGGAAGCCTTCGCGTGGCGCACGTACAAGGCGGACCCGCGCGCCCACATGCTGCTGCGCGGCTATATCGGCACCGCGGTGCGTGTCGAGGTGACGGACGCGGACGACCCGACGCCGTACGTCTATCTCTCCACCCGAGCTCCCCAGCGGCTGGCTGAGGCGCTCTCAGGGTGAGGCGGGCGGCAGGGCCGCGCCGCCCGGTCCGGGGCCGTTGTGACCGGGAGGCAGCGCCTCCGGGCGGGGGATGTGCGCGCGGAGGTCCGCGCGGACCTTCTCGGCGATCTTCTTCGTGTCGCGGCTGTTCATGACCGCGCCGACCGTGGCGCCCACCATGAAGGGGGCGAGGTTGGGCAGGTTGCGCACCGTGCGCTTCAGCAGCCGCTGTCGCAGTTCGCGCTTCATCTGGCCGCCGAGGGCCGCGTTCAGCGTCAGTGCCGTCGGGTTCGTGATGTCGATGCCGCGCTCGGATGTCCAGGCCCCGAGATAGGCGACGGCGCGCTGTTTGGCGTTGCCGGGCGGGCGGCGCCCGTACACCTCGTGCAGCTCGGCGATCAGCTTCAGCTCCACCGAGGCGACACCGGTGATCTCCGCGGCCAGCTCGGCGGGCATCGCGGGCGGCACCGGCATCATCGCGGCGGCGCCGACCCCGGCGCCCACCGTGGCCGAGGCCCGCATCGCGCCGACGACGAGCTTGTCCGCGATCTCCTCGCGGCCGAGCCCGGGAAACTGCTCGCGCAGTGTCGGCAGATCGCGCACCGGAAGGCGGGGCGCGATGTCGATGACGCGGTCGGCGACCACGCCGATGAAGGCGCGCAGCCTGCCGGGCCGCGGCGCCGGTTCCGCCCCCGCAGCGTCCCGCCGGCCTCTGCCGGGCCGGGGAACGCGGGCAAGGAAGCGCGGCTTCACGGGCAGCGGCGCGAGCGAGGAGGGCTGGTCGGGCTCGCCTCGCTCGTCATTGCCATGTGCGTCCGCGTCGTCGTCCGCCACTACGCCCGCCCCACCCCGTTCACGCCGCGCAGTCGCGGCAGATCGGCTGACCGTTCTTCTCGGCGGCCAGCTGGGACCGGTGGTGCACCAGGAAACAGTTCATGCAGGTGAACTCATCGGCCTGCCGTGGCAGCACCCGGACGGACAACTCCTCGTTGGAAAGGTCCGCACCGGGCAGCTCGAGGCCTTCGGCCTGCTCGAACTCGTCGACGTCCACGTTGGACGCCGACTTGTCGTTCCGCCGGGCCTTCAGCTCCTCGATGCTGTCCTCGTTGACGTCGTCATCGGTCTTGCGTGGGGTGTCGTAGTCCGTCGCCATGTCGCTCTCCCCCTCTGGGTTTCTGTGGTGTCTCAGCGCTCGTAACGCGTGAGAGGCCGGACTTGTGCCCGACCTGAGGCGGAGATTTTGCCTCACATCAAGGTCTGTTACTCAATCGACACCCAACCGCACCCCTGAAGAGGTGATCGCGTCGGCTGCCGAGGAGGACCTTAAACGGTCCCC
>NZ_JBOHCV010000043.1:0-14152 GCF_050698815.1 Streptomyces sp. | reverse complement strand
CAGGCGTACCCGGCCTACCTGACGCAGGCCGCGCTCATCGGTACGCGCAGCGACATCGCCCTCGCCCTGCTCGCGAACGTGGAGGAGTCGGGGGGCCACTACACCCGCGCCGCCGACGGGCTGGCGTCCCGGTACGGGTTCGGCGAGGCCGCGCTCGGACACTTCCGCTACTTCGCCGACACTCCGCAGGAGCTGCTGGACCAGGCGACCGCCACGCTGGAGGCAGGCCTCTCGGAGGGCGACGATCCGGCCGAGGCCGTACGGACCGCGCGTATGGTGCACGCCTACGAGACCGTGTTCTGGAGCACCCTCGCCCGGAGCGTCGAGGACGCCGGCTGAGAACTTCTCCGGTCCGGGGGGAGCACGCAGCTCCCCTCAGGAGGCGGCCAGTTCGGCCAGCGGCACCTCGATGCGCCGGTCGATCCGGTCCTCCGCCCAGGTGCGGGTGTCGATCAGCCACCATCGCTCGACCTCGATCAGGTAGAGCCGGTGCGCGGTCGGCGCCCGCAGCGACGAGGGCGGCAGCATCCATTCCGTACGCTGCGCCTCCTCCGGGAACACGGCCTCGTAGAAGACGGAGTGGTACCGGTCCAGCTCGTCGGCCGGAATCTCCGCGCACCGCCCGGTGAACTGGGCGCCGTCGACCGACGCGAAGTCCACCCCGGTGGCGGCTCCGCCGGTCACGAAGAGCGAGCCGCTGACCCGGGGCGAGGACGCGATGTCGCGACTGTGCCGGGACCCGGTGGCGGAGCCGAACACGAAGCGCAGCGGGCCCGCGAGCCAGGCGTATTCCACGACCGACACCCAGGGCAGGCTCTCGGGCGACACCGTGGCCAGGTTCAGGTACCGCGCCTCGTCGAGGAGCCGCCCGGTACGGGCGGTCAGGCTGTCGTCGTGCGTCATACGGGGCCTTTCGACGTCGTTGACGAGGGGCGGCCGTTGCAGGCCTGACGGTGGGAGAGCGCGCGTACGGCGCATCCGAGCAGGCAGTCGAGAACGGCGCGGCCGGACTCCGACCGCAGCGCGGCGGGGACACGGGGCGCGTGCCGCCACACGGACTGGCTCATCAGGGCTCCATACCTTAGGGGGGTAGCCTTTGGCCCGCACCGTACCCCGGCCGTTGCCGGGCGGCAATCAGTTTGTCCTGAAACCGGTCACCAGTGCCCATCTGTCTACACCGTTCCCAGGTACTGTGTTCGTAGGAAGAAGGACCTGGTCACCGGGAGGGACGCGTGGAGGACACCGAGCAGACCGGTGGGCGCGGCTATATCCACCGCAAAGAGGACTACCTGCGCAGGCTGCGGCGCATCGAGGGCCAGGCGCGCGGACTTCAGCGCATGGTCGAGGACGAGAAGTACTGCATCGACATCCTCACCCAGGTCTCGGCCATGACGAAGGCGCTGCAGTCCGTCGCGCTGGGGCTGCTGGACGAGCACATGAGTCACTGCGTCGTCCAGGCGGCCGCCGCCGGCGGGCCGGAGGCCGACGAGAAGGTCAAGGAGGCCTCGGCGGCCATCGCCCGGCTCGTGCGTTCCTGACGGGCGGGGCGAATGGCCGCCCCGCCCCGCCCCGTCCCGCTCTTCCGCTCCGTGCTCAGCCCGCAGTCGCCTTGAACCCGCGCAGGCGCAGGCTGTTGCTGACGACGAAGACGGAGGAGAAGGCCATCGCCGCTCCCGCGATCATCGGGTTGAGCAGCCCGGCCGCCGCCAGGGGCAGCGCCGCCACGTTGTAGGCGAAGGCCCAGAACAGGTTGGACTTGATGGTGCCCAGGGTCTTCCTGGACAGCCGGATCGCGTCCGCGGCGGCGCGCAGATCGCCGCGGACGAGAGTCAGATCGCCGGCCTCGATCGCGGCGTCCGTGCAGGTGCCCATCGACAGCCCGAGGTCGGCCTGGGCGAGCGCGGCGGCGTCGTTGACCCCGTCGCCCACCATGGCGACCGAACGGCCCTCCTTCTGCAGCCGCTTGACGACGTCGACCTTGTCCTCGGGCATCACCTCGGCGATGACCTCCTCGATGCCCACCTCGGCGGCCACGGACTCCGCCACGGCCGTGTTGTCGCCGGTGAGCAGGATCGGCGTCAGTCCGAGGCCCCGTAGCCGCCTGACCGCCTCGGGGCTGGTCTCCTTGACCGCGTCGGCGACCTCGAGCACGGCCCGGGCCTCGCCGTCCCAGGCCACGGCGATGACCGTACGGCCGACGGCTTCGGCGGCGCTCCTGGCGCGTTCGAGGTCCGTCGGCAGGTCGATCGTCCACTCCCGCAGCAGCTGTGCGCGTCCGACCAGCACCGCGTGCCCGTCGACCACGCCCTGCACGCCGAGACCGGGGACGTTGGTGAACTCTTCGGGGCTGGGCAGCCGTCCCACCCGCGCCGTCGCACCGGCGGCGACGGCCTGTGCGATCGGGTGCTCGGAGGCGTGCTCCAGCGCGCCGGCGATCCGCAGCACCTCCGACTCGTCCTCGCCGTCGCCGGTGTGCACCTCGAGCAGCGTCATGCTGCCGGTGGTCACCGTCCCGGTCTTGTCGAGGACGATCGTGTCGGCCTTGCGGGTGTTCTCCAGAACCTCCGGGCCCTTGATCAGGATGCCGAGCTGGGCACCACGGCCGGTGCCCACCATCAGGGCGGTCGGGGTGGCCAGTCCGAGGGCGCAGGGGCAGGCGATGATCAGCACGGCGACGGCCGCGGTGAACGCGGCGGTCAGCCCGGCACCGCTGCCGAGCCAGAAGCCGAGCGTGCCCAGCGCGAGCGCCATCACGACGGGGACGAAGACCGCGGAGATCCGGTCGGCCAGCCGCTGTGCGGCGGCCTTGCCGCTCTGCGCGTCCTCCACCAGCTTGGCCATCCGCGCCAGTTGGGTGTCGGCGCCGACCCGGGTGGCCTCGACGACAAGGCGTCCCCCGGCGTTGAGCGTGGCGCCGGTGACGCTGTCGCCGGTACCGACCTCCACCGGAACGGACTCCCCGGTGAGCATGGAGGTGTCGATGGCGGAGCTGCCCTCGACGACCACGCCGTCGGTGGCGATCTTCTCGCCGGGACGGACGAGGAAGCGGTCGCCGACCGCCAGCTTCTCGGTGCGGATCAGCTCCTCGCGGCCGTCGCGGAGAACGGTGACCTCTTTCGAGCCGAGTTCCAGCAGCGCCCTGAGCGCGGCGCCGGCCCTGCGCTTGGAGCGGGCCTCGAAGTACCGCCCGGCCAGGATGAAGGCGGTGACGCCGGCGGCGGCCTCGAGGTAGATGTTCCCGGCCCCGTCCGTACGGGCGATGGTCAGGTCGAAGCCGTGGGTCATGCCCGGCATGCCCGCGGTACCGAGGAACAGCGCCCACAGGGACCACAGGAAGGCCGCGCTCGTACCGAGCGAGATCAGGGTGTCCATGGTGGCCGCGCCGTGCCGGGCGTTGGTGAACGCCGCCCGGTGGAACGGCCACGCGGCGTAGGTGATCACCGGCGCGGTCAGGGTCAGGGAGAGCCACTGCCAGTACTCGAACTGCCATGCCGGGACCATGGCCAGCGCGATCACCGGGACCGCCAGGACGACGGCGGTGGTCAGGCGCTGGCGCAGCGGCTGGAGTTCGTCCGGCCCGTGGTCCGGCGGGTGCGGGCCGCTCTCGCCCGTCGCGTCCTCGCCGCCCGCGTCCGCGGGTGCGGGCGCGGGGGCCGTGGCGGTGTAGCCGGTGGCCTCGACGGTGGCGATCAGGTCGGCCACGTCGGTGCCGCTCGGGAAGCTGACCCTGGCCTTCTCCGTCGCGTAATTGACGGTCGCCGCGACACCGTCCATGCGGTTGAGCTTCTTCTCGACACGGGCGGCGCACGAGGCGCAGGTCATGCCGCCGATGACGAGGTCGATCTCGCCGGACCCCTGGACCGTGGTGGTCATCATGCTCCTCTGACTCACGTCCTGCTCCTCGTGCGCTTCCGGTATCCGCTCCCTGATACCCCAGGAGGGGTATCAGGTCTGTCCTCGAATATATACCCCCACCCCCTATCCAGTCCAACGTTTCCCCGGGCTGAAACAATACCCCCCTATGGTACCTTGAACGAACTCGGCCGCCCTTCCCGAGGCGGCCGCTTCGAGGGGAAGGTCATGCACACAGGACTGAAGATCACCGCTTTCGCCGCCGCTCTCGGCGCGACCTTCGGCGTCGCGTACGGGGTGGGGGACGGCGTCGGTCCCGTCGCGGACGCGGCGCGCGGGAAGGAGGCGCCTTCGCACGACCGCGGCCACAAGGGCGCGGGCGGAGCGGCCGACCCCGCAGGGGGCCTGCAGGTGTCGGAGGGCGGCTATTCGCTCGACCTGAAGACGCCGCGCGTCGACGCGGAGAAGCGGGACGAGGTCCGCTTCGTGATCCGCGACGGCAAAGGCCGGAAGGTCACCTCCTACCAGCGCGAGCACGGCAAGGAACTGCACCTGATCCTGGCCTCGCGCGACCTGGCCACCTACCGTCACCTGCACCCGGACCGGGCGAAGGACGGTACCTGGAGCACGAAGGCGGAGCTGCCGGAGGCGGGCGACTACCGCCTCTTCGCGGACTTCGTCCCCGCTGCCCGGAAGGCCGGGGGCGGGGACGGCAAGGGCCTCACGCTCGGAGCCGACCTGGCCGTGGCCGGCGACTACGAGCCGGAAGAGCTGCCGGAGCCTTCCCGTACGGCCGAGGTCGACGGCTACACCGTCACCCTGGACGGCCGGCTCAACCCCGGCTCGGCGCGGGAGCTGACCCTCAAGGTGAGCAAGGACGGGAAGCCGGTCACCGATCTGAAGCCCTATCTGGGCGCGTACGGGCACCTGGTGGCGCTGCGTTCGGGAGACCTCGCCTATCTGCACGTACACCCGGGAGGCGAGCCGGGCGACGGCAGGACGAAGCCGGGACCCGGGGTCTCCTTCACCGCCACCGCCCCGAGCAAGGGTGCGTACCGCCTCTTCTTCGAGTTCCGGCACGACGGCAAGGTGCGGACGGCCGACTTCACCGTCAGGACGGGAACGGGCGCACCCGCCCCCGCCCCGGAGCACGAGGACGGCTCCTCGGACGGTCACGGGCACTGATTGCTCGCCGGCCGCCAACATCCGGGCCCGGCCGACCCGTTGACACCGGATACCCCCGGGTCGTAGCTTGCGATACGTTTACCCCGCAGGGGTATTGCCGATCGATCAGCCGCCGGCGCGCATGTGGCCGGCGGATGCAGGGCGACGCCCGCCGGGCGACCGCCGGGAAAGGAGAAACCGATGTCCTCGGTGAGCAGTTCGTCCGAGTCGCGCGCCGGACGCAAGGAGTGGATGGGGCTGGGCCTGCTGGTCCTGCCCGCGATGCTCCTGTTCATGATGCTGACCATCCTGTTCCTGGCGATCCCGTACATGGCGGCGGATCTGGCGCCCAGCAGTACGCAGACGCTGTGGATTCTGGACGTCTACGGCTTCTTGATGGCCGGGTTCCTCGTTCTGATGGGCACCGTCGCCGACCGGGTCGGACACCGGAATCTGCTGATGATCGGGGCGGCGGCATTCGGCGTCCTCTCGGTGGTGGCCGCCGCAACCGACGATCCGGCGCTGATGATCGTCTGGCGGGCGGCCCTCGGCGTCGCCGCCGCCGCGCAGATGCCCGCCACGCTGGGCCTGATCTTCACGATGTTCCGGGATGCGAAACAGCGGGGTGTCGCCATCGGCACCTGGGCGGCCGCCATCTCCGCCGGTGTGGCGATCGGCCCGCTGCTCAGCGGGCTCCTGCTGGAGGCCTTCACCTGGCGCGCGACGTTCCTGGTCGCGGTGCCCGTCATGGCGGTGGTGCTGATCGGCTCACCGCTGCTGCTGCCCAGGCACCACGGCGCGGGCGCGGGCAAGCTGGACCTGTTCAGCGCACTTCTCCTGCTGGCGACCCTGCTGCCGCTCACCTACGGCATCAAGTCCATCGCCATGGGCGAGCCGGTCCTCGTCTCCCTCCTGGCCGTCGCGGCCAGCCTCGCCTTCGGTGCGTGGTTCGTCGTCCGTCAGCTGCACTCCTCCGAACCGCTGCTGGACGTACGGCTGTTCAGCAATCGCACCGTCAGCGGCGCGCTCGGGGTGTTCATCCTCGCCGCGACCGGGCTCGGCGGCGTGTATCTCATGTTCACCCAGTTCCTGCAGCTCGTCCGGGGACTCTCGCCGGTGGAGACCGGGCTCGCGATCCTTCCCGCGGCACTCGTGCTGATCGCCGTGGCCACGCTCTCCCCGGTCCTGGCCCGCCGGGTGCGGCCCGGATACGTCATCGCCACCGGGCTGGCCATCCAGGTGGTCGGCTACCTGCTGTTCACTCAGATCGGGGCCACCACCAGCCTGCCGCTCCTCATCGTGAGCTTCATCGTGCTGTATCCCGCCGTGGCCCCGTCCATGGCCCTCACCACCGACCTCGTCGTCGGCTCGGTCCCGCCGGAGAAGGCGGGGGCCGCCGGCGGCCTGAGCTCCACCGTGAACGACCTGGGCATCTCGCTCGGAGTCGCGATCGTCGGCAGCATCGGCGTCGCCCGCTACCGCAGCGAAATCGACGGCGCTCTTCCCTCGGGCCTGCCGGCGGCGGCAGAATCCGCGGCGAGGGACAACCTCGACGGCGCGGTCGCCGCCGCGGAGAAACTCCCGGCCGAGATGGGGGCGGCCCTCCTTCGGGCCTCCCGCGAGGCCTTCGCCGGCGGACTCAACGCCGGCGCCGCTGTGGCCGCCGGGATCGCCGCCGCGGGCGCGATCGTCGCGGCCGTGATGCTCCGTCACGTTCCGCCCACCGGCGCGGCGTCCGCCACGCCGGAGCCGGATGAGCAGGCGGCCGAAACCGTCGCGGCCGAGGGTCCCGGCACGAAGAACTGACCGGCCGGCTGGGGCGGCCCCGGTCCGGGGTTGCGGGCCTGGCCCGCCCCAGCCGTCGCCCGCCTACTGCACAGGAGGCGCACCAATGATCGGCTTCAGCACATCCACCAGCATGGACCTCGACAGCAGAGGCGGCCGGTGCATGTACGAACAGGTGGACCGCCTTCGTGCGGCGGGCCCCGCAGTTCCCGTCCAGTTGCCCGAGGGAGTCGGGGCCTGGTCGGTCACCCGTGGCGACGTCGTCAAACGCCTGCTGACGCACCCGAGTGTCTCCCGTAACCTCAAGAAGAACGTGCCGAGTTACCAGCCGGGCTCCGTACCCTGGCTGTCCCCGTGGGTGGATGTGGACTCCATGGCCACCGCCGAGGGGCGGGAGCACGCCCGGCTGCGGAAACTGATCACGCCAGCGTTCACTCCCCGGCGTATCGACGCCATGAAGTCACAGATCGAGGCCGCCGTAGCCGGCCTTCTCGACGACCTGTGGGCACGGCCGGCAGACGAACCGGTCGACCTGCACACCGACTTCTCCTACCGGGTGCCGACCCAGGTGATCTGCGACCTCTTCGGCGTCCCGGCCGGCCAGCGCGCGGAGGTGCTCCGCGTGCTGAGGGCGGCCGGGTCCACGGACGCCACCGAGGAGGAGTCGCTCGCGGTCAACCACGACATGGACGTCGCGATGCGCACCCTCATCGACACCCGGCGCCGGGATCCGGGCGAGGACCTCACCAGCTTCCTGCTCGCCGCGCGGGAGGAGGGCGAGGAATCGCTCAGCGAACATGAGTTGATCTCCACGCTGCTCCTGATGATCGGGGGCGGGAGTACGACGACGATCAACCTCATCGATCACACCGTTCGCGAACTCCTCGCCCACCCGGATCAACTCGCCGCCGTGCTGGCCGAACCGGGCCGGTGGACCGACGCGATCGAGGAGTCACTGCGCGTCCACTGCCCGGTCATGCATCTGCCGATGCGCTGGGCCACCGAGGACATAGACCTCGGCGAAGGCGTCGTCGTCCGGGCCGGAGACGCCATTCTGATCTGCTACGGGGCGCACGGCCGCGACCCCGGCGTCCACGACGATCCGGGCGTCTTCGACATCGACCGCGAGGACAAGGAACACCTCGCGTTCGGGGCCGGAGCCCACTTCTGCCCCGGCTCGCGTCTCGCCCGGCTCGAGGCCCAAGTGGCCCTGCCCGCCCTGTTCGACCGCTTCCCCCGCCTCGCCCTGGCCGTCGAGCCGGAGGACGTCGAGCCCAGGCACACCTTCATCGGCAACGACGTCGCCGCGCTGCCCGTCTTCCTGCGCCACGGGTAGGTGTACGTCGGCCCGGCCGGAGACTCCGGCCGGGCTTCACCGCCGGGCGGCCATCCCTCAGCCGTCGCCGCCGTGGTGGGCGAGGGACGCGTGCGGATCGCCGGCGACGGGGGTGTGGTCGGTGTGGACGGTCGCGGCGGTCAGACGCGGAACTGCGTGGATCAGGGAGTGCTCGGCGGCCACGGCCAGTTGGTGGGCCTGGACGATGGTCAAGTGCGGGCCGACGACGATGTCGGCCTCGGCGCGCAGGGCGTGACCGATCCAGCGCATCCGCACCTGCCCGACGCCGCGCACCCCGTCCACACCGCGCAGAGCGTCCTCCGCCTTCTCGACGAGCTCCGGGTCGACGCTGTCCATCAGCCGGCGGCAGACCTCGCGGGCGGCGTCCTTGAGCACCCACAGGATGGCGATCGTGATGAGCAGGCCGACGACCGGATCGGCCGCCTGCCGGCCGAGCGCCGCCCCGCCGGCGCCGAGCAGGACCGCGAGGGAGGTGAAGCCGTCGGTACGGGCGTGCAGCCCGTCGGCGACCAGGGCGGCGGAACCGATCCGCCGGCCGGTGCGGATGCGGTACCGGGCCACCCACTCGTTTCCGGCGAACCCGGCTGCCGCCGCTGCGGCCACCGCCCACAGATGGGTGATGTCGCGGGGGTGCAGCAGCCGGTCGACCGCCGTGTAGGCGGCCAGCGCCGCCGAAGCCGCGATGGTCAACACGATGACGATGCCCGCCAGATCCTCGGCGC
The DNA here is from genome assembly GCF_050698815.1 of Streptomyces sp. Taxonomy (GTDB): domain Bacteria; phylum Actinomycetota; class Actinomycetes; order Streptomycetales; family Streptomycetaceae; genus Streptomyces. Next base: position 5,272 of record NZ_JBOHCV010000043.1, on the reverse strand, counting down.
GGCCGTACCCGTAGGTGTAACGGCGGTTCGCGGCGCGCCGCCCGAGCATGAGCGCGATCCCCAGCGGGACGGCCGTCAGCGCGTCGGTGGCGTTGTGGACCGTATCGCCGAGCAGGGCCACCGAACCGGACAGCGCGACGATCACCGCCTGGACCACCGTGGTCACCCCCAGGATGAGGAGGGAGAGCCACAGCGTGCGCATCCCCTCCCGGGAGGTCTCCATCGCCGCGTCGACCTTGTCCCTCGTCTCGTGGCTGTGCGGCGTGACCAGATGGGCGAGCCGATGCCGCAGGCGGCCCGGACGGGAGGCCCGCGGGTGGTGGTGGCCGTGCGGATGAGTGTGCCGGTTCCCCTCCATGACACTCACCTTGGCACACCGATTCGATTGCGGCTACGGACGTCATACGCTCCGTGACCAGGTGCGCAGCACTCGCAGGTGCGCCGGAGAACCAACCCTGATCCGTCGGCATACGGCGATGCTGATGCCACTCGGCGGCTCAACCATGGGCCGGAGCCGGTCAGTAGGGTGAGTCCATGATCGATGTTCGCCGCTCACCGCTGCTGTCATGGACAGTCCTCGTGCCGCTGCTCGCGTTCGTGGTGCTGGGCCTGACCTGGGGACGTGACCTCGGGGCCGGCTGGATCGCCGGAGTGGCCATGATCCTCGCCGGTGCGGTGCTGGCGGCGGTGCACCACGCCGAGGTCGTCGCGCACCGGGTGGGCGAGCCGTTCGGGTCACTGGTCCTCGCGGTCGCGGTCACGGTGATCGAGGTCGCGTTGATCGTCACCCTCATGGTCTCCGGAGGTCCGGAAACGGCTTCACTGGCGCGCGACACGGTGTTCGCCGCAGTCATGATCACTCTCAACGGAATCGTCGGTCTCTCGCTGCTGGTGGGTGCGCTGCGTTACGGAATGGCGCTGTTCAATCCGGAGGGCAGCGGCGCGGCACTGGCCACCGTGACCACCCTGGCCACGCTGAGCCTGGTGCTGCCGACGTTCACCAGTGAGCCGGGCCCGAAGTTCTCCTCCGCGCAACTCGCCTTCGCCGCACTGGCCTCGCTCGCGCTGTACGTCCTGTTCGTGCTCACCCAGACCGGGCGCCATCGTGACTTCTTCCTCCCGGTGGTCTCCGAAGGCGGCGCGGCCGACGTCGAAGAGCATGCCCCTCCGCCGACCCGCCGGAAGGCCGCGGCGAGTCTCGGCCTGCTGCTGGTGGCGCTCGTCGCCGTCGTCGGGCTGGCGAAGGTGGAGTCCCCGGCGATCGAATCCGGGGTCCAGGCCGCGGGCTTCCCCCACTCCTTCGTCGGCGTGGTGATCGCTCTGCTGGTCCTGCTGCCGGAGACGCTTGCCGCCGTGCGGGCCGCCCTCCGGGAGCGGATCCAGATCAGCCTCAACCTCGCTTTCGGATCGGCGATGGCGAGCATCGGACTGACCATCCCCGTGATCGCGATCGCCTCGGTCTGGCTGGAGGGGCCGCTGCTGCTCGGTCTCGGTCCAACCCAGTTGGTGCTGCTTACGCTGACGGTCTTCGTCAGCGCCCTCACCGTGGTCCCGGGCCGGGCGACTCGGCTCCAGGGCGGCGTTCACCTCGCCCTGCTCGCCGCGTTCTTGTTCCTCGCGATCAACCCCTGACGCCCAGCAGGGCAGCGAGAGGGTCTCTGACCTGCGGTTTTTTTGTCCGAAGCGGTACAATTGGTGCGTGTCGGCACTGCGGCGTCTCGAAGAAGACGTGGCAGCGGATGTCGAGAAGGGCCCGGCGGCTCCGTCCCAGGGGTGGACGCGGCCACGGTGGCCGTACCACACCAAGGAGACCCAGCATGACGATCCAGCGGATGGACAACGTCCTCATCGTTGTCGACGACCTTGACGCCGCGATTTCGTTCTTCGTCGAACTCGGCATGGAACTGGAGGGCAAGGCCCCGATCGAGGGACGTTGGGTGGAGCGGGTCATCGGGCTCGACGACGTCCGACAGGACATCGCCATGCTGCGGACCCCGGACGGCCACGGCCGAATCGAGCTGGCGATGTTCCACACGCCGAAGGCGATCAGCGCCGACCCGAAGGACGCGCCGGCGAACACGCTGGGCATTCGTCGCATCATGTTCGCCGTCGACGACATCGAGGACGTCGTTTCCCGCCTGCACACCCACGGCGCCGAACTCGTCGGCGAGCTGGCGCAGTACGAGGACAGCTACCGGCTCTGCTACGTCCGCGGCCCCGAGGGCATCATCGTCGGACTGGCCGAGCAGCTCAGCTGAAGGAGGGCCTGTTCTTGACCGTCTTGCCCTCGGGCACGTGCGCGAACGCCAACGTCGGTGGCACTGGGCCGAGGTGGTTCTTGCCTTCAGGCACCAAAGGGGAGCCGATGGTGACAACGCCGTCGTCTTCGTCCAGCACCTCGTAGCCAAGGACCGAGCACCAGAACCGGGCGAGACCGTCGGGATCGGCACAGTCGATCGCAAGCTCGGTGAACTTACTGGTCACGTCAGGACCTCCGCCGACCCGCCGGTGGGAATTCAGCGGCATCTTGCAAGGAACCCCGGGGCTTTGGCCCTCGGGAGGAATTGCATCCTGAGGTGGGCGGCGCGGAGCGCCGCCGCATCGCTGCGGAATGCTCCCACGACGATGGCTGTGCTCAGTCAGGCCGCTTCTGGTTCTCGATGTACTCCTTGACCACCGCCAGCGGTGCCCCGCCGCAGGAGGCGGCGAAGTAGGAGGGGGACCAGAAGTGGTCGCCCCACAGGTATTCGCGGATGTGGTCGGAGAACTCTTTGCGGAGGTAGTGGGCGGAGACGCCCTTGAGGGAGCCGACGAGGGTGGAGAGTTTGACCTGGGGTGGGTAGTGGATGAGGAGGTGGACGTGGTCGGTCTCGCCGTTGAACTCGCGTAGCTCGGCGTTGGCCTTTGCGCACACCTCCCGCATGACCTCTTCGCAGCGGGTCAGGATCTCGCCAGTGAAGACGTGACGGCGGTACTTAGGGGTGAAGACCAGATGCGCGTGGAGGGTGTAGACGACACTACGGCCCCTGCGAATATCGGGGTTTGGTTCCCATCGAGGTGACATAGACACGATGATAGAGTCGTGCCTGTGAAACTCGTCGTGCAGGTTCGTCTCATGCCGGATGCCGTGCAGGCACCGGCTCTTGAGACGACTCTGCGCGCGGCCAACGAGGCGGCGAACTGGGTGTCGTCCGTAGCGTTCGGGGAGTTCGGGCTCAAGGGCCGGGAGACGCCGCTGCGGAAGCTGTGTTACGGCCGCCTCAAGGCTCGTGGTCTTGGGGCGCAGGCCGCGCAGCACGTCATCAAGCGCGTGTGTGACGCGTACACCACGCTGCGGGCGAACATCCGGGCCGGGAACCTCGGCCCCGAAGGCGCCAAGCGGCGCCGTAAGGCCGAGTCCAAGCCGGTCGTCTTCCGTCCTGACGCGGCGCACACGTACGACGACCGGTGCCTGTCCTGGCAGTACGACGCCCGAACGGTCTCGGTCTGGACCCTGGCGGGCCGGGTGAAGAACCTGCGGTTCGCCTGCTCACCGAAGGCGCTCAAGCAGCTCACCGAGCATCGCAGGGGCGAATCCGACCTTGTCCACCGGGACAACAAGTGGTTCCTGGTCGCCACCATCGACATCCCCGAGCCCGAGGTCTTCGAACCCTGGGACTTCATCGGGGTGGACCGGGGCATCGTCAACCTCGCCACCACCTCCGACGGCACCAACCATTCCGGCCGCAGGCTGGGCCGCTACCGCAGGTGGCAGGCCCGCAAGAAGGCCGAACTCCAGGCCAGGCGCACCCACTCGGCCAAGCAGCTCCTCAAAAAACGCGCCCGCCGAGAAGCGAGGCACGCCACCCACATCAACCACAAGATCTCCAAGCAGACGGTTGCCGTCGCGCAACGCACCGAACGCGGTATCGCCCTGGAACAGCTCCAGGGCATCCGTGAGCGGGTCACGGTTCCTCGCGACCAGCGGGCCCGTCTGTCCGCCTGGCCGTTCCACCAACTCGGCTCCTTCCTGGAGTACAAGGCGCGCCGTGCAGGTGTGCCGTTCATCGAGGTCGACCCGGCCTACACCTCGCAACGCTGTCCGCGCTGCGGCCACACCGCGAAGAACAACCGCCCATCGCGGGACCACTTCTCCTGTCGCCGGTGTGGCCTCGCTGGGCCAGCCGACCACGTCGCCGGGGTCAACGTGCGCACTCGCGCACGCTCGGCGTGGGTATTCGTCAACATGCCCGATCCCGTCCCGGCATAGCCGGCACGGTAGATGTGACCCGTGACCGCCCATTCGTAGAGGGCAGTCGGGAGCATAAACGCAGCCGTACCGAACCGAGCCAGCAAGCTCGGTCGTTACACGGCCGAGTAGTTGACCCGCGAGTATATGGCGGCACGTTGGCGCACCGCGGCGCCAAGACGCGATCAGCGCTCAGCGCTCAGCGCCGAGAGGTTGCACCGCCCACTACGCTGACCTGGCGCGCCGCGCGAAGCGCGCCGGGAAGGTGGTGGGTGCGATGGATCGAGTCGACACGATCGTCGTGGGTGCGGGTATCGCAGGATTGACTGCGGCACGACTGCTTTCCCGGAGCGGTCGGCGGGTCGTCCTGCTCGAGGCTCGCGATCGCATCGGCGGACGTGTTTGGAGCGACCGGGATGGCGGGGTCGTCACCGATCTCGGCGCGTCCTGGATCCACGGGGTCACCGACAGCCCGGTCGCCGCGGCGGCAGCCGCATTCGGGCTGCGGACCGTGGAGTTCACGGTCGGCGGGTACCAGCCCTACAGCCGGCCCATCGCGTACTACGGTCCCTCGGGCGTTCGTCTCACCGACGACGAAGTGGAGCGCTTCGTGGCCGACATCGACGCGGTGGACGCCGAGCTCGCCCGCGTCGTGGCCGCCATCACGCCGGGGCGCTCGTACGGCGAGGCGGTCGAGTCGGCCCTGGCCGCCCAGGGCTGGGGGGCGGAACGCGCCGAGCGCGTCCGAGAGTACCTGCGCCATCGAACCGAGGAGCAGTACGGCGTCTGGATCGACGAGCTCGACGCGCACGGGCTCGACGACGACTTGATCGACGGCGACGAGGTCGTCTTCCCCGACGGCTACGACGCCCTCGCGACGCACCTCTCGACGGGACTCGATGTTCGGCTCGAGCACGTCGTCACCTCGGTGCGCTGGTCATCCGACGGAGTCGAGGTCGCCACCGAACACGGCGTGTTCACGGCGAACCGTGTCGTGGTCACCGTCCCGATCGGGGTGCTGAAGTCCGAGGAGTTCGGCATCGA
>NZ_JBOHCV010000042.1:0-2802 GCF_050698815.1 Streptomyces sp. | reverse complement strand
GGCGGCGCTGACGGGTCTGCTGGACGCGTGAGGTCGCTTTCCTATCGCCTTCCCTTGACTGTCGTCAGGATCAGTGGCCACTCGTGTGCACCCCGTTCCGCCGGTAGCCGCCTGCTCCAGAGAGGAGTGCTGCCGATGCAGCCGTCCCACTCCCCGCACGTCCACTCCGCCTCATCTCCCCACGAGACGCCGACCAGATCAAGGTCACTGGTCGTCGCGCTGTGCTGCGCGACGATCATCATCGACGGCTACGACTTGATCGTGTACGGCACAGTCGTCCCCACCCTGCTCGACGGCTCGGCCGAGTGGACGCTGTCCAAGGCCGAGTCAGGCCGGATCGGCTCCTACGCACTCGTCGGCATGCTGTTCGGCGCCATGGTGATCGGCACGATCACCGACCTCATCGGGCGCCGGCGCATCATGCTCGGCTGCATCGCCTGGTTCACGGCAGCGATGGCGCTGGTGGCGGTCGCGCCGACGCCTGAGCTGTTCGGTTTCGCACGGTTCGTCGCCGGACTCGGGCTGGGCGGCGTCGTGCCGACCGCCATCGCGCTGACCATCGAGTACGCACACCCGCGCCACCGCAGCAGGACCAACGCCCTGATGTTCTGCGGATACTCCGTCGGCGGCATCGCCGCCGCGCTCACCGCGATCGTCGTGATCCCGGAGTTGGGGTGGCGGGCGGTGTTCTGGGTCGGTGTCGGACTGGGCGTTCTCCTCCTTCCCATCGCCTGGCGGATGCTGCCCGAGTCGGCGAGCTACCTGCTCGCGCGGGGACGCACCGACGAGGCCCGGGAGTTGGCCGACCGCTACCGCCTCACCCTAGAAGAGCCCGAGCCCGCATCCGAGCAGCCGACGCCCGCGTCCGGCCGCAAGTCCCACGGGCTGTCCACACTGAAGGCGCTGTTCGTTCCACGCTTCCTGTCCGGGACCCTGCTGTTCTGGCTCGGCACCGGTGTGGGACTCCTGCTCGTGTACGGCCTCAACACGTGGCTGGCGCAGATCATGCGGGAGGCCGGCTATCCACTGGGCTCGGCCCTTGCCTTCCTGCTCGTGCTCAACCTGGGCGCCATCGTCGGCACGCCGCTCCTGGGCGCCCTCGCCGACCGGGTCGGCTCCAAGCCGGTGACCGCCGGCATGTTCCTCGTCGCCGCGGTGTGCATCTTCCTGCTGAGCTTCGAACTGCCGGGCGTGCTGCTCTTCGTTCTGGTCGGTGTGGCGGGTGCGTGCACGATCGGTACCACGATCCTGGTCAACGCCTACACGGCGAACTTCTACCCGGCGCACATGCGGGCCACCGGTCTCGGGTGGGCGCTGGGAGTGGGGCGGCTGGGCGCGATCCTGGGACCCATCTACGGTGCCTACATCCTCGCCTCCGGCTGGGGACTGGACGCGAACTTCTACGCGTTCGCGGCGCCGGCGCTCGTCGGTGCGGTAGCCATGGCGCTGATGCCCTCGGGACGGAAGAAGGCTGAGGCAGCCCCGTGATCGTCGCCGAGGCCGTCGGCCACACACTCGCCCGGCTGGGTGTCGACCGGGCCTTCGGCGTCGTCGGCAGCGGGAACTTCCATGTCACCAACGCCATGGTCGCCGCGGGGGTGGAGTACGTCGCGGCGCGCCACGAATGCGGCGGGGCGACCATGGCCGACGCCTACGCGCGAGTCTCCGGCAAGCCCGCCGTGCTCTCGGTGCATCAGGGCTGCGGGCTGACCAACGCACTGACCGGCATCGGCGAAGCAGCCAAGAGCCGGACCCCGTTGATCGTCCTGGCGGCCGACACCGCAGCGGCGTCGCTGCTGTCCAACTTCCGGGTGGATCAAGACGCGTTGGCCCGCGCCGTGGGTGCCCGGACGGAGCGGGTGTACGGGCCGGACACCGCGGTCGCCTACACGGTACGCGCCTACCGGCTGGCCGTGTCCGAACGGCGCACGGTGGTGCTGAACCTCCCCCTCGACGTGCAGGCCGAGGCGGTGCCCGTACCACTGCCGGAGCCGCAGCTGCCCTCGCTCCACCAGCCCGCCCCGGCTGCTGCGGCCGTGGCCGAACTCGCCGACCTGCTCATGCAGGCGCGGCGGCCGGTGTTCATCGCCGGCCGGGGGGCCGGCCATGCCGGCGATGCCTTGCGCGAACTGGGCGCCGTCAGCGGTGCGTTGCTGGCGACCTCGGCCGTGGCCCGTGGGCTGTTCAACGGCGACCCGTACTCCCTGGACGTGTCCGGAGGCTTCTCCTCGCCGCTGGCTGCCGAGCTCATCTCCGGAGCCGATCTCATCGTCGGCTGGGGAACCGCGCTGAACATGTGGACCACGCGGCACGGTTCGCTCATCGCGACGGATGCCACGGTCGTGCAGGTGGACCTGGATGCCGACGCGATCGGAGCACATCGCCCCGTCGACCTGGGTGTCATCGGAGATACCGCGTCGACGGCCACGGCGGTGACCGCCCTGCTCACCGAAGGTGGGCAGGCGGATGCCGGAGGTCCCCCGCCGGAGGCAGGGCGAAGGTACCGTTCCCCGGAGGTGGCAGCGCGGATCGAGTCAGGACTGGGCTGGAACACTGTGCCCTACACCGACAGTTCCACCGACCGCGACATCGACCCGCGCACGCTCTCCCTCGAACTCGACCGGCTGCTGCCGCGTGAGCGGGTACTCGCCGTCGACTCGGGCAATTTCATGGGGTACCCGAGCATGTTCCTCTCGGTGCCCGACGAACAGGGTTTCTGCTTCACGCAGGCGTTCCAGTCCATCGGACTGGGCCTGGCCACCGCGATCGGAGCCGCGCTGGCCAGACCGGACCGCCTGCCGG
>NZ_JBOHCV010000041.1:0-5968 GCF_050698815.1 Streptomyces sp. | reverse complement strand
AAGTAGAACGGCTTGCCGTCCCGGCCGAAGCCGATGACGGGCCTGTCGCCGGGCGGGGCGCCGAGGTGCACTACGGCGTCGGCGAAGCCGTCCGCGGGTTCGAAGCCGAGGCTGCGGGCGTAGGCGGCCGCATCGTGCACGATCGTCTGTGCCTGCTGCACGTCGATCGGCAGCGGGCGGTGCTCGAAGGCCGAGTAGTACATCGGCACGTACGTGGTCAGGGATCCGGACCCCATCACCTCAGGGTCGGTGACGTTCTTGACTCCCAGGCAGTACACGTCCACCAGAAACCCGGTGACGGTCACCCTGCTGGCACGTTCCTGGCGGGCCAGGAGAATCTGGGCGAAGCCGCCCGTGTCCGGGTCCGGCTCCTGGCCGAGAGGATCGGCCGCCGCCCAGTCCGGGACTTTGGCCATGTCCAGCCCCGCGCTCCAGCCCGCGTTGATCCAGCAGCCCACCACCGGCCGCTCATCCGGCGGGGTGTTCGCCAGTGCAGCCTCGGCGACCCGTCTGACCAGCGCGGTGGCTTGGGCCGGGCGCAGCCCCAACGCCTTCGCGATCTGCTTCGGCGCGCTGCCGCGCTCCCTCATCTCCCGAATCCTGGCCAGCAGTTCCTCGTCGCGCGTTGTCACCGTCACAGTCTGCCACTTCCGTGACACCCCACGCGAAGCGCAGGGTGCGCTGGCAGTGCTGCCATCCTGGGTTTGGGTGTTACGGGACACGAACCGGAATGGGCAGGTCGGCATGGGTGAGACAGCGGGCGGGACCGTCGAGCAGGTGCGAGCGTTGGTTGGTTGGGTCGGCACGGGCCGCAAGCTGACCCAGACCGGCCGTGTGACACTCGCCGACGCGCGAGCGCTGGTGGAGGTTCTGGATACCGGCGACCGGATGGACCCGGTGATCGGGGACCGCACGTTCAAGACGAAGTCCAGCGAGGAGCTGTACCACCTCACGCTGCTGGTCGAGTGGGCGAAGGCCGCACGACTGCTGCGGACCGCGGGCGGGCGCCTGCTGCCGGTGAAGAAGAACGCCAAACTGGTGGACCGCCCCGACGAGCTGCGTGGCGCGCTGTTCGCCGCGCTACCGCACATCGGCCCGACCGTGACGGTCTCCGGCTGGTTGGAATCCCTGTTCACCCATGAGTACGACCGGGGCCTGCGGGCGTTGCTGCAGCGGCTGCACGCGGCCACGGCCCCGGTGCCGCTCAGCGACCTATACGAGGTTGTGTGGCACGTGCTGAGCCCGCTGTACGTGCTCGACAACCTGTCCCCCGACCGCCTCCGGCATCTGCGCACCGCCAATGACCACGACGTCCAACGGGTCCTGAAGGCCCTCGCCCCCCTGGGCGCTGTCCATCTCACGGAGGACAGCGCCGAGTTGACGGCGGACGGCCGCGCCGAGACGGCCCGGATGCGCGGCGAGCCCGAGGCCGGCGACGCGGCGTTGCGGATCCTCGTCGAGCTCGCCGACGTGGATGGTCCCCGGGTCTGGCGGCGGCTGCTGGTGCCCGCCGCGGTCCGCCTGGACCGGCTCCACTCGGTGATCCAGGAGGCGATGGGCTGGCAGAACTGCCACATGCACGCGTTCACCATCGACGGCGTCCAGTATGGTCGTCCCGACGGCGAGCTCGGATTCCGCGATGAGCGCACCGCCACACTGGCCACCCTGCTCAAACCGGGCGCCCACTTCGTGTACACGTACGACTTCGGGGACTCCTGGGAGCACCTCATCACCGTGGAGCAGTTCCAGACAGCCTCAGCCGGGCTTCACTATCCGCACTGCGTGGACGGTGCCGGGACGTGTCCGCCCGAGGACTGCGGCGGCGCCCCCGGCTACAGCGATCTCAAAGTGATCCTCGCCGACCCGGCGCATGAGGAACACCACGCCATTCTGGTGTGGCTCGGACTTCGGTCCGCAGCGGAATTCACCCCTGACCGTTTCACGCCGGACGAGGCCGACGCGCGGCTGCTGCGCCTCACGGCACTATGAAGGACGAGCTGTCCGCCGACGCCACCATTCGCGGCACACACTGGTAAGGGAGTCAACACCAGGAGTATGGTCTCCTGTATGGCGACGACCAAGAAGGTGACGGTGACGATTCCCGAGGATCTCCTGGACGAGATCCGCGCGGAGGCGGCAGAGCGGGGCCTGTCGGCGTACGTCGCCGAGGCCCTGCGCTTCAAGCGCGACCGGGACCGGCTGCGGGAACTTGCCGACTGGCTGCAGGAGGAACACGGCCCCCTCACCGAAGAAGAGCGCATCGCAGCGTTCGAGGAACTGGAGGGTCTCGACGCCGAGCACGGGCGCCGCTGCGCCGCCGGAACGCGCGGCACTGGAGAGGCCGCGTGAAGAAGCGAGCCGGTGAGCGCGGGCAGCGACCACTGCGCGCCTTCGTACTCGACTGCGAAGCCCTGTCCCTGGCCGTGCGCGGCGACCGGAAGATGATCGCCTGGCTCGACCTCGCCGCCCGGGGTGAAGCCGAGGTAGAGACGTCCCCGATGACGCTGGTCGAGGCGTACGACGGCAGAACCACCGAGCAGCGCTGGGACTGGGTGCTCTCCCGGCTCAAGGTCGCCGACCTCGGAAAGGACGAGGCCCGCCAGGCCCGCCGCCTGCAGGCTGACGCTAAGCTGCATGGCCACAAGTACGCGATCGACGCGATACTCGCGGTCATCGCGCGCCAGCAGAAGGGGCAGGTCACCGTCTTCACCTCGGACGTGGACGACCTGGAGAAGCTGGTCCCGGACTCGATCGTCGTCAAGAAGGTCTGACCAGGCGCTCTGGTCTCAGTTCTGGTCTCGTTCACCCCCGTCCAGCGCCGTTCATCAACCGTCCGACGCTCCGCTCCGTCCCAGGTCAGACCGCCCCCATCCCGCCTCGAACCCCCGGACGAAGACTTGGAAAGCGTGTTGGGGGCAACCCCTCACGAGTTCGAATCTCGTATCCTCCGCCCAGCCTCACCGGGCTGTCACGAAGGCCCCGACCGCTCAGCGGCCGGGGCCTTCGTCGTTGCGTGGTCTCAGTTTTGGTCTCAGTTGCGCGGGGCAGGCAGCCGGGTCAGCGGATTGAGCCCCGCGGCCTCCTCGACCCGGGTCTCGGCAAGTGCCCGCACGAGGTTGGCGAGCCGCACGACGCCCACGCACCTGCCGTAGCGGTCGACCACAGCCTCACTGTCAGAGGGACAAAATAGGATGCCCGGCGGAAGCTCCACGGCCCCCTGAGATCGCCACCCGGACACGAGCAAGGACACCCCCAACTGATGGCAGTGACTCAGCAGGAGATCGAGAACCGGTTGTGGGACGCCGCCGACGAGCTGCGCGTGGCGATGCCCGAAGCGCAGTACTCCTCGGTCATCTTCCCTCTGATGTTCTGGAAGTACCTGTCGGATACCTGGGAGCACACCCACCAGACCTTCCTCAAGGAGAACGAGGACCTCGACCTCTCAGCCGAGGAAGCCGACGAGGTCGAGTACAGCAACTACCAGACGTTCAAGATCGTCTTCATCTTCCCTGGTACCGTCGCCGAGACCCGCGCCTCTTGGTCATCCATCCTCGCGACCGTCGCCCAGCACGGCCTCGGCCAGCGGGTTCGCGCTTCCCTCCAGGCCATCGAGTCGGCCAACCCTGACAAGTTCTCCCGTCTGTTCGGGTCCATGACATGGACCTCGGAAGCGGTCCTGCCGGGAGAGGTGCTGGCGTCGGTCATGCGGACGATGAACCGCGTCCCCAAGATGCACGAGGGCAACATGTCCCACGACGTGCTCGGGGGAGCGTACGAGTACCTACTCAAGCGGTTCTCGGACGGGTCCGGTACCCGTGCTGGCCAGTTCTTCACGCCGCGCGAGGTCGTCGAGCTGATCATCGAACTGCTGGACCCTAAGAACCACGAGTCGGTGTACGACCCGACCTGCGGGTCAGGCGGCATGCTCATTGACCTCGTTTCATCCTGAAGTTGCTGGTCACGGGTCTGGTGTGGCGGTGGTTGGGTGTATTCGTGCTGGCAGTACGGCGTGATCGTCGGGCTTGATCGTTTGTCGAGGATCCTTGGGTGACTGCCTGTTCTGCCCGCACGCCGGGTACGGGTGCGCCTACGATCCGTGTCGAAGGCGTCACGCGGATGGCAGGGGGATCGGTGGACTCGATACTGGAGCGGATCGGCGCGCGTCGCGCCTACCTCGCTGAGCAGGCCCAACTGCTGGGCAAGCAGCTGGCGGAGGCGGAAGCGGAGCTGGCCCGCGTTGCCGCGGCGGAGCAGGTCGTTGCGCAACTGCTCGCCGAGGACGCGGCAGCCGGGGAAGCGGCCAGGGGCGATGGTTCGGCCACGGCCACGGTCGTGGAGCCGGGGCGGGTGGTGCCCTACCGCAAGGATGCGGCCGGACCTGGCGATCTGTCGGCCGAGTACCAGCGGGTGCTGAAAGAGGTGGCCGCTGTGGGTGGCCCCGTGCGGTGCAAGCAGCTGTGCGAACGCCTCGGCATCGGGACCGAGCCGCGCAAGGTGGAAGCGATGCGCGCGCGGATGAAGCGCCTGGCCGACCGGGGCTGGCTGCGCGAGGGGGCGCCGGGACTGTTCACGATGCCGGGCTGATCCCGCCCCGGCACTGTGGGTGCCGGGGCGGCCGGATCCGACCGTAACGGTGCGGCCCCCGGCGGGTGTTGGCGTTGTGTGACGAACAACAACAGCCCGACCGAGGGCGCACCCCCACTGATTTACCGAGTCAAACTCCCCCTGTCCAGCGGCGTGGTGACACACGTCGCGGGCCTGATCCGGGTGCGGCGCAAGGCGATCGACTCGCGTTGGCGCAAGCTGAACCCGGGACGACAGGCCCTGCTGGTCCTCGCCTTCCTACGCCATGACCAGCGCCTTTGCGATCTGGCCGGCGGCAACGGCCTCTCCGCCGCCACCCTGCGGCGCTGGGTACTGGAGGTGATCGAACTGCTCGCCGCGAAGGCCCCGCGGCTGGACCGCGCCCTGAAGAAGATCGCGAAGGCCGGCGGTGAGATCGTGCTGCTTGACGGCACCCTGGTCCGCACCCGCAGACGCACCGGGGAAGAGAACCGGCCCAACTACTCGGGCAAACATAAAGCTCACGGCCTGCTCTTCCTCGCGCTGACCGACGAGAGGGGCAACCTGGTGTGGATCTCGGCGGCCGCTCCGGGGCGCTCGAGTGAGATCACCACCGCCCGCCGCAACAAGATCACCGCCCAGTTGCGCGCGGCGGGTCTGGGCGCGATCGCCGACCTCGGCTTCGTCGGCCTGGACGACGACCCCGACGACCCGGTGATCATCACTGGGCGCAAGGCTGCCCGCGGCAAGCCGCTGACCGCCGCCCAGAAGGAGGCAAACCGGCTGGTCAGCCGCGAACGCGCCGCCAACGAACACGGCTTCGCCGACCTCAAGGCATGGCGCGTGCTGACGAAGGTCCGCATGAGCACGGCACACGCGACCACGCTGCTGCGGGCCCTGCTGGTGCTGACCCAACTCCAGACCACCCGCTGACAAACGATCAAGCCCGACGATCACGCCGTACTGCCAGCACGAAGACACCCAACCACCGCCACACCAGACCCGTGACCAGCAACTTCAAGATGAAACGAGCTCATTGCGCGGGTGCGGCGCCGGTCGAGTCCGGCGATGTTGAGGGCGTGGTTGAGGTGGTCTTCAGCGGCGTCCAGGTCGCCGAGTTGGGCGAGGATCATCCCTGCCTCGTGTGCCCACCGGCCTGGCGAGTAGTGGGCCGCCCACGACTCTCCGGGATCATCCGGGCCGCGTTCGATCGCGGTCTGGGCGGTCGCCAGCGATGCGGTCGCGGTTCGCCGGTCAGCGTCCAGGGCGGCGGCGTTGGCCAGCGTCGTTTGGTAGTAGGCAGTGGCTCGGGGGCTGTCGAGGTGACGGGCGTGATGCACGCACCTCTCCGACAGGCGCACAGCAGCGGCCCGGTGTCCCAGGTCGATGGCTTGAACAGCCATAC
>NZ_JBOHCV010000040.1:0-23860 GCF_050698815.1 Streptomyces sp. | reverse complement strand
CCGCCAGCGCGCTCGCCGCCGGCTGCCCGGTCGTCGTCAAGGCGCACCCGGACCATCCCGCCACCTCCGCGCTGACCGGCGCCGCGTTGCGCCGGGCAGCCGCCGAGGCCGGGCTGCCCGAGGACGTGCTGAGCGTGGTGCACGGCTTCGAGGCGGGCGTCGAACTGGTCAAACACCCGCTCGTCGCGGCGGCGGGCTTCACCGGCTCGGTACGGGGCGGACGCGCGCTCTTCGACGCGGCGGCGGCGCGGCCGACGCCGATCCCCTTCCACGGCGAACTCGGCTCCCTCAACCCCGTCGTCGTCACCGCCGCCGCGGCGGCGGAGCGCGCGGAGGAGATCGGCGCCGGGCTGGCCGGCTCGATGACCATGGGAACCGGACAGTTCTGCACCAAGCCCGGCCTGGTGCTCGCCCCCGAGGGGGCGGACGGTGACCGGCTGCTCGCCGCGCTGACGGACGCGGTGGGCAAGGCGCCCCAGGGACCGCTGCTGGACGGCAGGATGCGCGAGGCGTTCCTCGCCGGGGTCGGCGCCCGCGGCGAACTGGAGGGCGTACAGGCCCCGGTGCCCGCGGGCGCCGGCCAGGGCGGGGACGAACACACCGTCGCCGCGGGCCTTCTCACCGTCCCGGCCGGGAAGCTCGGATCGCCGCAGTACGAGCTGCTGCTGGAGGAGTGCTTCGGGCCGGTCACCGTCGTCGCCCGCTACCGGGACGAGGACGAGGTCTCCGCGGCGCTCTCCCGGCTGCCGGGCAACCTCACCGCCACCGTGCAGCTCAGCGGCGCCGAAGCGGCCGGCGACGGCGGCCACGGGGCCCGGCTGCTCGCCGCACTGACGCCGCTGGCGGGCCGCGTGCTGGTCAACGGCTGGCCGACAGGCGTGGCGGTGGCCCCCGCTCAGCACCACGGCGGGCCTTACCCGGCGACCACGTCCACCTCGACCTCCGTCGGCGCCACCGCCATCGAGCGCTGGCTGCGGCCCGTCGCCTACCAGGACGCGCCGGACCCGCTGCTGCCGCCCGAGCTGCGCGACGCCAACCCGCTCGGCCTGCCGCGCCGGGTCGACGGCCGCCACGAGAGCTGACCGGTTCGCGGTCCCGGCGCGGCGGAGACCGGAAAAGCAGAAAAAAGGGGGGAGGCCGTCATGCGGCCTCCCCCCTCATCACGCGGGCTCGGTCCGAGACGCGCGTGCCTGGGTCACCGCACCGGGGTGAAGTCCCGCGCGCCGATGTAGTCGGGGCGGCGGACCGGTGCCGCGAACGGGTCCCTGGCCTCGTTCTCCACGCTGTTGAAGACGATGAAGACGTTGCTCCGCGGGTACGGAGTGATGTTGTCACCGCTCCCGTGCATGCAGTTGCAGTCGAACCAGGTCGCCGAGCCGGCCTCGCCCTTGAAGAGCTTGATGCCGTGCGCGTCGGCGAACTTGCACAGGGACTCGTCGGACGGGATGCCCGCGTCCTGCATCTGCAGTGACTGTTTGTAGTTGTCCTTCGGGGTCTTACCCGCACAGCCGAGGAAGGTCTTGTGCGACCCCGGCATGATCATCAGGCCGCCGTTGGTGTCGTAGTTCCGGGTCAGCGCGATCGAGACCGAGACGGTCCGCATCTTCGCCAGACCGTCCTCGGCGTGCCAGGTCTCGAAGTCGGAGTGCCAGTAGAAACCGGTGGCACCGAACCCCGGCTTGACGTTGATCCGGGACTGGTGGACGTAGACGTCCGAACCCAGGATCTGCCGTGCCCGGCCCACCACTCGAGGGTCCCGCACCAGGTTGGCGAAGACCTCGCTGATCTTGTGCACCTCGAACACGGTCCGAATCTCTTCCGACTTCGGCTCCACGATCGAGCGCGCGTCGGCACGGATCTCCGGATCCGTGACGAGCCGGTCCAGTTCCCTGCGGTAGGTGTCGACCTCACCCGGTGCGATGAGCTGGTCGATCGCAAGGAATCCGTCCCGCTCGAAATCCGCCAGATCCGGTTCCTCGAACGGCCCTGGAGCACCCGGGTCGGACCATAGGACGGGGTCCATCCGGGGGGTGGCCACCTCGGTGGCTCCGCGAGTCGGGTACAGGTCGGCGGTGCGCTCGGGTGCGGTGGTCATGGTGTTGCCTTCCTCTCCTCTCGTACGGCCCTGATGATGGGCGAATCGGCCGAAACGGCCGAACTGGCCGAAGACGGCCGAGCCTTGTGGGCTCAGTCCTCGTCCGGCTCAGTGAGAAGCGGGTAGACGCCGTTCTCGTCGTGATCCTCCCGGCCCGTGACGGGCGGGTTGAAGACACAGATGCACCGGAAGTCGGTCTTGGGGCGCATGGTGTGCTTCTCGTGCCCGTCGAGCAGATACATGGTGCCGGGGGTGATCATGTGCTTCTCACCCGTCTCGTCATTCGTGAGCTCGGATTCGCCCTCGACGCAAAGTACGGCTTCGACGTGGTTTGCGTACCACATCGACGTCTCCGTACCCGCGTACAGCGTGGTCTCGTGCAGCGAGAAGCCCACACGCTCCTTCGCCAGCACGATCCGCTTGCTTTCCCAGGTGCCGGATGCGGACTTGACGTGTCGGTCGGTGTCCTCGATGTCCTTGATCGAACGAATGATCACGTTTTCTGCCGTGCCTTTCTCTCTCATTACGGGGTCGGCCCGCCCCGGACGCAACCGGGACGGGCCGTGAGCGATGACGTTATGCGGTTTCGCGGACCGCCCGGGCCAGCACGCGCAGGCCCTCGTCCAGCTCTTCGGGGGTGATGGTCAGTGCGGGCAGCAGCTTGACGACCTCGCTCTGCGGACCCGAGGTCTCGATCAGCAGACCCAGCTCGAAGCAGCGCTTGGCGACGGCGCCGGCCCGGTCCTTGTCCTGGAACTCCAGGCCCCAGACCAGTCCGCGGCCACGGAAGTCGGCGACCTCCTCGCCGTGCTCCTCGGCGACCGCGCGCAGCACGGCCTCGATCTGCTCGCCGCGCGAGAGGGTCTGCTTCTCCATCTGCTGGTCGGCCCAGTAGGTCTCGATCGCGGCCGTGGCCGTCACGAAGGCCGGGTTGTTGCCGCGGAAGGTGCCGTTGTGCTCGCCCGGCTCCCAGATGTCCAGCTCGGGCTTGATCAGGGTGAGCGCGAGCGGCATCCCGTAGGCGCCGATGGACTTGGACAGCGTGATGATGTCCGGCTTGATGCCCGCCTCCTCGAAGGAGAAGAAGGCGCCGGTACGGCCGCAGCCCATCTGGATGTCGTCGACGATCAGCAGCATGTCGTGCCGCTCACACAGGTCGGAGAGGGCGCGCAGCCACTCGGCGCGGGCGACGTTGATGCCGCCCTCGCCCTGCACGGTCTCCACGATGACGGCCGCGGGCTTGTTCAGGCCGGAGCCCTGGTCCTCCAGCAGCCGCTCGAACCAGACGAAGTCGTCGGTGGTGCCGCCGAGGTAGTCGTCGAACGGCATCGGCGTGCCGTGCACGAGCGGGATGCCCGCGCCGGCGCGCTTGAAGGCGTTGCCGGTGACTGCCAGCGAGCCCAGCGACATGCCGTGGAAGGCGTTGGTGAAGGAGACGATGGACTCGCGGCCCTTGACCTTACGGGCCAGCTTCAGGGCCGCCTCGACCGCGTTGGTGCCGGTCGGGCCGGGGAACATCACCTTGTGGTTCAAGCCGCGCGGCTGCAGGATCTTCTCCTGGAAAGTCTCCAAGAAGGCCCGCTTGGCGGCGGTGCTCATGTCCAGGCCGTGCACGACGCCGTCCCGCTCGAGGTAGTCGAGCAGCGCGCGTTTGAGTACCGGGTTGTTGTGGCCGTAGTTGAGCGTGCCCGCTCCGGCGAAGAAGTCGAGGTACGTATGGCCGTCCTCGTCGTACATGTGTGAGCCCTGCGCCCGGTCGAAGATCGTGGGCCAGCCGCGGCAGTAGCTGCGGACTTCCGACTCGACGGTTTCGAAGACGCTCAGGTCCGGCTGAGTGATGGTCACAGCATGCTCCTGGGGGGTTGAGTCTCGGGAAGAAGAAGTCTGTTCGGGGGGTCTCGGGGCTCGGGGGCATCCGGGGGACCGAAGAACCGGGGGCGAAGAGCGGTACGGGCGCGTACGTCAGCGCGGGGCGACCGGACGGGCGTCCAGCAGGGACGCGACCGGGCCGATCCGGTACAGCACTTCGGGCTCGTGACCGCTGTCGGGGAACACTCCCGCGTCGAAGAGCACCTCCTTCTCCGTCGCCGCGCCGTGCCGCTGGGCGAAGGAGGTGAAGAGGCGGTTGGAGGGAGTGTTGTCGGGAGTGACGGTGGTCTCGATCCCGTCGATGCCCAGCTCCCGGGCCACCCGGGCCGCCAGCCCGTCGAGCATGGCCGCTGCCAGCCCGCGGCCGCGGGCCGCCTCGTCGACGGCCACTTGCCAGACGACGAGCGTGTGCGGGCGCTGGGGGCGTACGTAGCCGGTGATGAACCCGACCGGGGCGCCGCCCGCGTCGCGGGCCACCACAGAGGTGGTGGCGAAGTCCCGGCACCACAGCAGGTAGCTGTAGGAGGAGTTGAGGTCGAGCGTCCGGGAGTCGCGGGCTATGCGCCAGATCGCGGCTCCGTCCTCCAGTTCTGGAGCGTCGAGTGTCAGCCCTTCCGGCATTTCCAGGAAATCTCTGTGGGCACGTGCATGGTCTGCTTGTGCGGCGGTCATGGGTATTAAATTTACCCAGCAGATCCTAAAAACGCACGGCGGGGTGAGGTTACGTGGCAGTGAGATCATGTGTTATCGCGCGGGCGCGCATGTCCCGGGGGGAAAACTGGGGTCTTGTATGGTGATTTTCCCGGGCAATACGGACACTTTGTGGACTCTGTCACATTGGCGTAACGACTGGAGGTCCAAGGCGGTGCGTAGCGACGGGGCTCACAGAAGTGTAGCGTTTAGAAAAGCGAAAAGCGGGCAGAAGAATGCAGTCGGCTGTGTTCGAGAAAAGACCGGGAAATGCATTCTCCACCGGTGCCTCCAATGTCGCATCTTTTCTCCGGGAACTGCAATGCGGCGAGCACGGTGCGTGCTCGCCGGCCCGGTCGGCCGCAATTGCCTCGGAGTGCCCTGTGAGGGTGTCTGTGCGGCGCGTGAGCGGGCTCGTAGGGTGCGCACATGAGCGACCGCGGCAATCTGCACATCAAGGGGCGCGTGCTGGTGGGGCCCGAGGACGTACGGGACGAGCTGTGGGTGGTGGACGGACGGATCACCTACCGGCGCCCGCCGAACACGGCGCCGGACCCCCTGGTCATCCAGGGCTGGGCGCTGCCCGGACTGGTCGACGCGCACTGCCACGTCGGACTCGACGCCGAGGGAGCGGTCGACGAATCCACCACCGAGAAGCAGGCCGTCTCCGAACGGGAAGCGGGCACCCTGCTGCTTCGCGACGCGGGGTCGCCGGCCGACACCCGGTGGATCGACGACCGGGCGGACCTGCCGCGGATCATCCGTGCGGGGCGGCACATCGCCCGTACCAAGCGCTACATCCGCAATTACGCGCACGAGATCGAGCCCGGCGATCTCGCCGCCTACGTCCGGCACGAGGCGCGGCGCGGCGACGGCTGGGTCAAGCTCGTGGGGGATTGGATCGACCGCGCCGAGGGTGATCTCGCCCCCAGCTGGCCGCGCTGGGCCATCGACGAGGCCATCGCCGCCGCGCACGAGGAGGGCGCGCGGGTCACCGCGCACTGCTTCGCCGAGAACTCGCTGCGCGATCTGGTGGAGGCCGGCATCGACTGCGTCGAGCACGCCACGGGGCTCACCGAGGAGACGATCCCGCTCTTCGCGGAGCGCGGCGTCGCGATCGTTCCCACCCTCATCAACACCGCTACCTTCCCGGAGATCGCGGCGGCCGGCGAGAGCAGGTACCCGCGCTGGTCGGCCCACATGAGGCGGCTGTACGAGCGCCGCTACGAGACGGTGGGCGCCGCCCACGACGCGGGCATCCCCGTCTTCGTCGGCACCGACGCCGGCGGCTCCCTGCCGCACGGGCTGGCCGCCGCGGAGGTGGTGGAGCTGAAGAGGGCCGGCATCCCCGCCGCGGAGGCGCTGTCGGCGGCCGTATGGGCGGCGCGGACCTGGCTCGGCCGCCCCGGCCTGGACGAGGGCGCACCGGCGGACCTGGTCGTCTACGACGAGGACCCGCGGGCGGACGTCGGGGTGCTGGCTGCTCCGCGCAGGGTGGTGCTGCGGGGGCGGGTGGTGCGCTGAAAGCCACCGCGCCCGCCGCGGGTCCGCAGCCGAACCGAAGGAGGAGACCCGGTGCGGGAGATCGTGTCGTGGGACGCCCTGGAACTCTCCCGGGCGATCGGGAACCGCGAGGTGTCGTGCGTCGAGGTCATGGAGGCGTATCTCGGCCACATCGAGCGGATCAACCCGCACGTCAACGCGATCGTCGGGGCGCAGGACCCGGAGATCTCCCTGCGGCAGGCGCGCGAGCGTGACGCGCAACTGCTGCGCGGTGAACGCCTGGGCTGGATGCACGGTTTCCCGCACGCGGTGAAGGATCTCTCGGAGGCGGAGGGGCTGCCGTGGACGGAGGGTTCGCCGCTCCACCGCGACCGCAGCGGCGAGGGGGACGCGCTGTTCGTCAAGCGCCTCAAGGAGGCGGGGGCGGTGGTGATCGGGAAGACCAACACCCCCGAATTCGGGCTCGGCTCGCAGTCCTACAACCCGGTGTGGGGAACCACGGGCAACGCCTACGACCCCGCACGCACCGCGGGCGGCAGCAGCGGTGGCGCCGCCGCGGCGCTGGCCCTGCGGATGCTGCCGCTGGCGGACGGCAGCGACTACATGGGTTCGCTGCGCAACCCCGCGGCCTTCAACAACGTGCTGGGCATGCGCCCGAGCTGGGGCCGGGTCCCGGCGCCCGGCTTCGTGCCGCAGTTGTCCGTGACCGGCCCCATGGCGCGCAGCACGGCGGACCTCGCCCGGCTGCTGTCGGTCATGGCGGGGCCCGACGCGAGCGCGCCGCTGGGCATCCCCGAGGGGCCCGAGCGCTTCCGGGAGCGCCTCGAAGGTGATGTCGGGGACGCCCGTACCCGTACCAGGATCGCCTGGGTGGGGGACTGGAACGGCCGGCTGGCCACCGAACCCGGCGTGCTCGGCGTGTGCCGCTCGGCCCTGAGCGCCTTGGAGACCCTCGGCTGTGAAGTCACCGAGGCCGTACCGGACTTCCCGCTCGAAGAGATCTGGCAGACGTTTCTGACCTGGCGCTGGTGGGCGAACCTGGAGCGCTACGAGCTCTACGCCGACCCCCGTACGCGGAAGGCGATGAAGCCGGAGGCGGTCTGGGAGACCGAGCACGGCATCGCGCTCAGCGCGCTCGACCTCACCCGGGCAGCCGCCGCCCGGGACCGCTGGTACGCGGCCCTGACGGAGTTCTTCGAGCGCTACGACTACATACTCGCCCCGGCCGCCCAGGTCTTCCCGTTCGACAAGGAGACGCACTGGCCGGAGCGGGTCGGCGGGCGCGCGATGGACACCTATCACCGCTGGATGGAGACCGTCGTCCCCTGGTCCCTCGCGGGGCTGCCCGTGATCGGGATACCCGCCGGGTTCGACGGCCGCGGGCTGCCCACGGGTGTCCAGCTGATCGGCCGGCCGCACGCCGACTTCCCGCTGCTCCAACTCGCCCACGCCTACGAGCAGGTGACCGGCTGGACCGGCCGTGTGAAGCCCGGGCTGCTGGACTGAGTCCGGGTCAGGAGCCCTCGTTCTCCTCGCCCGGGTCCCACTCCAGGAGCCGGACCTTGGCGACGGTGCGCACGTGACGGCGCATCGCGGTGGCGGCCGCCTTGGGGCTGCCCGCCTCGATCGCCTCCAAGATGCGGACGTGCTGGTCCAGCGACCGGGTGGGCCGGCCGGGCTGCCGCAGCGACTCGTTGCGGCTCTCGGCGACCGCCTCGGCGATCGAGCCCATGAACTCCGCGAGCAGCGTGCTGTGTCCGGCGGCCGTGACGGCCGCGTGGAAGTGCCGGTCGCCCTCGACGCCGTGACCACCCGCGGCGATGTCCGATTCCATGCCGCGCAGGGCGGTGCGCATCTCCGCCAGGTCGCTCTCCGTGCGGCGCTCCGCGGCGAGTTCGGCGAGCTTGGTCTCCAGTGCCTCCCTCGCCTCCAGTACGTCCGGGAGCCGCCGCCGGCGTTCGACGAGCCGGTCGACCGGTTCCGCGTCGAGGGTGTCGCGCACGAGGTACGTACCGCCGCCGTGCCGTGTCTCGACGAGCCCCTGCACCTCGAGGACGACGACGGCCTGCTTGACGGAGGCGCGGCTGACGCCGAGGCGCTGTGCCAGCTCCCGCTCCGGCGGCAGCCGGTCTCCCGCGACCAGCTCGTGCTCGTCGGCGTAGGCGCGCAGCCGCTCCAGGACCTGCTCGTAGAGGCGGGGACGCGTCATCGGTCGCAGCGCGTCGTCGGTCATGCGGACCCCCCTTGGTCTTCACTGCCCCCCGGCGGGGAGCGTAGCACCGTGGTCCGGAGGCTCAGAGGCCTGATGGCAAAGTGGCTGAACCAATTCTGCCCGAAGTATTGACAGGGTAAAACCGCAGACCCGACGGTGGTCCAGCCACTTGGCCAGTTTTCTCCCCCGGGTCAGGCGGTCCATCTGCCCCTGGGACCCAAGGACGGGAGCCCCGATGTCTGCCGAACTCATATCCATCCTGGTGCTGGCGGTGATCTTCGTCATCGCCACCACACGCTCGATCAACATCGGGGCGCTCGCCTTCGCCGCCGCGTTCGGGGTCGGAACGCTCGCCGCCGGTTTCGACGCGGAGAAGATCTTCGCGGGATTCCCCGGCGATCTCTTCGTGGTGCTGGTCGGGGTCACGTACTTCTTCGCCATCGCCCGTGCCAACGGCACGACCGACTGGCTGGTGCATGCCGGAATCCGGCTGGTGCGCGGCAGGGTCGTGCTCATTCCGTGGGTGATGTTCGCGGTCACCGGCGTGCTGACGGCCATCGGCGCGGTCAGCCCCGCGGCGGTCGCCATCATCGCGCCGATCGCGATGGGGTTCGCGGCGCAGTACCGCATCCACCCGCTGCTGATGGGCGCGTTGGTGGTGCACGGTGCGCAGGCCGGCGGCTTCTCGCCGATCAGCATCTACGGCTCGACGGTCAACAGCATCGTGGCCAAAGAGGGCCTGCCGGGGAACGAGATCGCCCTGTTCGGAGCAAGCCTGCTCGTCAACCTCGTCATCGCGGTGATCATCTTCGTCGCCTGCGGCGGCCTGCGGCTGCGCGGCAACGAAGCGGTGGTGGCTGCCGGCGCCGGCTCCGCCGCGGCCCGTGACGACGGTCCCGCAACGGCGGCGAAGGACTCCAAGGCCACGGACTCCGCGGCCGCGGCGGATTCGGCCGGGATGGGAACCGGGCCCGGGACCACCGCGGACGAGGAGCAGCCGGGCGGTGCCGTACGGCTCAACGCGGCCCGCACGGCCACGTTGGCCGGCCTGGTCGCCCTCGTGGTCGCCGTCCTCGCGTTCGATCTGGACGCGGGTCTGACCGCCATCCTGCTGGCCGTCGTCCTCGCCGTCATCTGGCCCGCGGACAGCAAGGCGGCCGTCAGCGGCATCGCCTGGCCCACCGTTCTGCTGGTGTGCGGCATGCTCACCTACGTCACCATGCTGGAAGAGATGGGCACCATCGACTGGGCGGGCGCGGGCGTCGCGGCCATCGGCATTCCACTGGTCGCCGCGCTGCTGTTCTGCTACATCGGCGGGATCGTTTCGGCCTTCGCGTCCTCCGTCGGCATCATCGGCGCCCTCATCCCGCTCGTCGTACCCTTCCTCGAAAAGGGCGAGATCGGGGTCATCGGCATGGTCGCTGCCCTCTCCGTCTCCGCCACCGTCGTCGACGTCAGCCCCTTCTCCACCAACGGCGCACTCGTACTGGCGAGCGCCGACAAGGTGGACCGGGACCGCTTCTTCCGCCAACTGATGATTTACGGAGGGCTGGTGACCGCTCTGGGACCGGCCCTGATCTGGCTGGTCATGGTGGTACCCGGATTCGGGTGACGGCCCGTCCGCCGGACCACGACCGCACTGACCGCACACCGCACTGTCACCCGCGAGTACGACCGCGAGGAGCCACTCCGTGTCCACGTTCTTCCCGGCACTGCGCACCCCGCCCGCCAGGACCGCTCTGCGCTTCGGCGAACAGACCCTCGACTACGCCGAACTGGCCGCCGTCGCGGGCACTCTCGCCAGGGAACTGGTCCCGGCCCGGCGCATCGCCATCTGGGCGACCCCCACCCTGGAGACCAGCGTCGCGGTGGTCGCGGCCCTGCTCGCGGGGGCACCCGCGGTGCCGCTCAACCCGAAGGTGGGGGAGCGCGAACTGGCGCACATCGTCAGCGACAGCGAACCGGTCCTCGTACTCGCCGAGCCCGGCGTCCAGCTCCCCGACGCGCTCGCGGCACTGCCCCGTACCGACGTCGTCACCGCCCCGGCGGACACGGGAGCGGCGCCACCCGAAGAGCTGGCAGAGCCGGATGAGGAAGCACCGGCGCTGATCGTCTACACCTCCGGCACCACCGGGCCACCGAAGGGTGCCGTGCTGCCGCGCCGCGCGCTGACCGCCACCCTCGACGCGCTCGAGGACGCCTGGCAGTGGACGGCCGAGGACGTGCTCGTGCACGCGCTTCCGCTCTTCCACGTGCACGGGCTCATCCTGGGCATCCTCGGTCCGCTGCGCCGCGGCGGGACGGTGCGTCATCTCGGCCGCTTCTCCACCGACGGTGTCAGGGACGCGCTCAGCGGCGGAGGCACGATGCTCTTCGGCGTGCCGACGATGTACCACCGGGTCGCCGAGGAGGTCGGCACCGATCCGCGGCTGGCCCAAGCGCTGGCGGGTGCCCGGCTGCTGGTCTCCGGATCGGCCGCGCTGCCCGCGCACGACCACGAGCGGATCGCCGCCGCCACCGGTCAGCGGATCGTGGAGCGGTACGGCATGACCGAAACGCTGATGAACACCAGCGTGCGGGCGGACGGCGAGCGCCGCCCGGGCGCTGTCGGCGTCCCGCTCAGCGGCGTCGGACTGCGGCTCGTCGATGAGGAGGGCGAGCGGATCGAGGTACAGGACGGCGAGACCGTCGGCGAGATCCAGGTCCGCGGCCGGAACCTGTTCACCGAGTACCTCAACAGGCCGGACGCCACGGCCGAGGCCTTCGCCGGAGGCTGGTTCCGCACCGGCGACATGGCCACCCGCGACCCGGACGGCTACGTGCGGATCGTCGGCCGGAAGGCCACCGACCTCATCAAGAGCGGCGGCTACAAGATCGGTGCGGGCGAGATCGAGAACGCGCTGCTGGAACACCCCGACGTCGCGGAGGCAGCCGTGACGGGCGAGCCCGACGACGACCTCGGTGAACGCATCGTCGCCTGGATCGTGCCCGGCTCCCGGCACCCGTCGGAGCAGGAACTCATCGACCACGTCGCACGGCAGCTCGCCCCGCACAAAAGGCCACGTGTGGTCCGCTACCGGGACTCCCTGCCCCGCAACGACATGGGCAAGCTCATGAAACGGTCGCTCCATGAGTGACGGGGAACCGGCGCGCGAGAGCCGGCACTCGGCGCGTGGCGCGATCCGGGCCGTGGCCCGCGGCTTCACGGAACTGGCCGACGCGCGGGCCGGGGCGCAACGGCCGCCGGCCCCGCACCCGGACGGGCCGCTGGAGTGGAACGGCTACGGCCTCGCCCGTGCGCGCGCGGGCGAGCGCACCGGCGAGAGCGAGTCCGTCGTGTGCGGCACCGCCCGGATCGGTGCCGTCGAAGCGGTGCTGATCTCCTTCGAGTTCGGCTATCTCGGCGGCTCGCTCGGGGCGGGCACCGGCGACCGCATCGAGGCCGCCTACGCGCACGCCCGCGCGCACCGGCTGCCCCTCGTCTCGCTGATCGCCACCGGCGGCAGCCGCATGCAGGAGGGCATGGTCGCGCTCTCCCAACTGCAGCGGGTGGCAGAGCAGTCCGCGCTCGCCCGGCGGGCGGGTGTGCCGCAACTGGCCGTCCTCCGCAACCCCGCCACCGGCGGCGGCTGGGCCACGCTCGGCGCGAGTGCCGACGTGGTGCTGGCCCTGCCCGGCGCCCAGGTCGCCTTCGCGGGCTCCCGGGTACGTCCGGCGGGCGCCGACCCAGGGGCGTACACCGCCGAGGGGCAGCACGCCGCCGGGCACATCGACCGGATCGTGCCGGAGGCGGAGCTGGGCGGCGTGCTGGAGCGCTACCTCACCCTGCTGACAGGCGGCGGCTCGGACACCCCCGCGCCCCCGCCCGCCGCCCTGCCGACCGCGCGCGGCTCCGCCGGCCCGGGTGGCCCGGACGGCCCGGACCTCCCGGTCAGCGGGCAGGACGCCCTGGCGCGGGCCCGCGCCGCCGGACGGCCGCGCGCCGCCGCCTACCTGGACGCGTACTTCGACCGGCGCGAGGAGGTACGGGGCGACCGGTGCGGTGGCGTCGACGACGGGACGCTGTGCGGTTTCGGGCAGCGGGCGGGCCGTACCGTCGCCTACGCGGCACAGTGCGGCACCGCCACCCGCCCCGCCGGATTCCGCACCGCCGCGCGGCTGATCCGTACCGCGGACAGGCTCGGCATCCCGGTGCTGACACTCATCGACACGCCCGGTGCCGCCAACGACGCCGAGGCCGAGCGGGCCGGGGCCGGGCCGGCGATCGCCGAGGCCTTCGCCGCCGTCGCAGAGGCGGCCGTGCCCGTCACCTCGCTGCTCATCGGCGAGGGCGGCTCGGGCGGCGCGCTGGCCCTCGCAGCTCCCGGCAGGCTGTGGGTCACGCCGGACAGCTACTTCTCCGTGATCGCCCCCGAACTCGCCGCCGCCATCCTCAAGCGTTCCGGCCAGGAGGTCCCGGCGACCGCCGAGGAGCTGCGGCTGCGGCCGCAGGACGTGGTCGCCCTGGGCATCGCGCAGGGCGTGGTGGGCACGGAGGCGCGGTCGCGGCACGTCGCCTGACCCCGGGCGGGGCGGGCCGCCGTCGGTGGCGGTAGCCGGCGGGCACCGGCCGTCAGTGGCCCTCGAGAACCTTCGCCAGGGCGGTCACCAGCCGGTCGGTGCACTCCCGGTCCCGTACCGCCAGCCGGAGCCATGACGGGCCCAGTCCGGGGAAGGTGTCGCCGCGGCGCACGGCGAAGCCCCGCGCGCGCAGCCCCTCGCGGAGCGTCACCGCCTCCGGGTGCCGCACCAGGACGAACGGTGCCTGCGGACGGCCCGGCGTGTGCAGGCCCGCCGGGCCGAACTCGCCCAGCCGGGCCAGCAGATGACCGCGGTCCACCGCGACCTGCCGGGCCGCGGCGTCGGCCTCCGCGAGCGCGGCCGGTTCGCAGCACGCCTGAGCCGCCGTCAGCGCCGGGGCCGAGACGGGCCACAGCGGCTGGTGCCGGGCGAGCATGGCGACCGTTTCGGGGTCGGACAGCACGTAACCGACGCGCAGCCCGGCCAGGCCCCAGGTCTTGGTGAGGCTGCGCAGCACGACGACGCGGCCGGGCAGACCCGCCAAGTGCGGTGCCAGGGACTCCCGTTCACCCGGCACCGCGTCGATGAACGCCTCGTCGAGGACCAGGGTCCGCCCCGGCCGCGCGAGCGCGGTGAGGGTGCGCGCGGGGTGGAGTACGGACGTGGGGTTGGTCGGGTTGCCGATGACCACCAGGTCGGCGCTCTCCGGCACGGCCGCCGGGTCCAGCCGGAAGCCGTCCGCCGCGCTCAGCAGTACGCGCTCGACCGGGTGTCCCGCGTCCCGCAGAGCCGCCTCCGGTTCCGTGAACTGCGGGTGCACCACCACCCCCCGCACGGTCCGCAGCGCGCGGGCCAGCAGCACGAACGCCTCCGCGGCACCCGCCGTGAGCAGCACCCCCTCCTCGGCCACCCCGTGACGGGCGGCCACGGCGCGGCGGGCGGCACGGCCGTCGGGGTAGGCGGCAAGCGTGTCGAGCGAGGCGGCGATCCGGGCCTTCAGCCAGGCCGGCGGAGTGCCGCTGCGGACGTTGACCGCCAGATCGGTCAGCTCCGCTCCCGCGTCCCGTACTTCGGCGTCACCGTGGTGCCGCAGGTCGTGCCCGCCGTCCGACTGGCCGGCCGCCGGCTCAATGGGAGTGCGCATGAGGGTCACCGCTGTGGTGCGGGTGGTGGTGACCGTCGTCGTCGGGGTGGAAGTGCGGCTGCTGCGGCAGGCCGACCTTGTCCTCGAACCCGGGCATCGTGACGCGGTAGACGCAGCTGTCGCAGTTCATCCGCAGGTCGCCCTCCACCGCTTCGTGGTAGCGCTCGAAGACGAGGCCGGCCAGTTCCTCCGTAGGGCCGATGACATCGGCGTTGACCACCTCGACCGACGGGTTGGCCGCCGCCCAGCCCGCGGACTGCTGGCGGACGCGCTCGGGGAGGATGCCGGTGAAGAGGAAGTAGGGCAGGACCACCACCTTGGTCGCGCCCAGCTTGCGGCAGCGGTCCAGGCCGGAGGCCACATCGGGGGCGGCGAGCGAGACGAACGCCGTCTCCACGCCCGCGTAGCCGCGCCCCTCCCACAGCAACCGGGCCGCCTTGTGCACCTCGGCGTTGGCGTCCGGATCGGTGGACCCGCGGCCGACGAGCAGCACGGTGACCCGGGCGCGGTCGTTGGGCGTACGGGGGGCGGCGCCGTCGCCGTTCAACGCCTCCTCCAGCCGACGCTCCAGCACGGACAGCAGAGCCGGGTGCGGGCCCAGCGGGCGGCCGTAGGTGTAGGAGATGCCGGGGTGCCGCTCCTGCTCGCGGGCGAGGGCGGCGGGGATGTCGCCCTTGGCGTGCCCGGCGGAGACCAGCATCATCGGCACGGCGGCGAACCTCGTCACGCCGCGCTCGACGAGTTCGGCCACCGAGTCGGCGAGCGGGGGCGGCGACAGCTCGATGAACCCGCCCGCGACGGGGATCTCCGGGTCGCGCCGGCCCAGGTCGCCGACGAAGGAACGGAAGGCTTCGGCTCCCTCCTCGTCACGGGTGCCGTGGCCGACGAGGAGGAGGGCGGGCGGGGTCGTCACTGGTTCTCCTTGGTATCCGGGATATCTGAAGTCGCTGTGTACAGCAGTGCGTTGAGGGCGGCAGCGGCGACGGCCGAACCGCCCTTCTCCGAGACGTTGCTGACGGCCGGGAGGCCGCTGGCGCGCAGGGCGGCCTTGCTCTCGGCCGCGCCGACGAAGCCGACCGGCAGGCCGATGACGAGGGCGGGCGAGACGTCGAGGTCGATGAGTTCGTACAGCGCGGTCGGTGCGCAGCCCACCACCCACACCGCGCCCGGCCCCACCTGCTCGTAGGCGAGGCGGACGGCGTGCGCGGAACGGGTCAGCGTGCCGGCGGACTTCGCGTCGGCGAGCCGGCACACCGTCTGCCGGCGGGTGATGCCCGCGGCGACCATCTCCACGTCCGTCACGACGGGCGCGGGCGGCTGCCCGTGCAGGGCCGCGTGCGCGGTGCGCAGCGCGGTCTCGTCGGTGACGAGGTCGGTGGCGTAACCGAGGTCGGCGCTGGAGTGGATGACGCGCTCCAGCACCGCACGGGTGAGCGGGGGCAGCGACGCGGTGTCGATGCGGGAGCGCAGGACGCGGTAGGACTCGCGTTCGATGGGATGGACGGTACGGGTGTTCAACAGGGGCCTCCGAAAAGGGAGTTCAGGTCCCCGGCGCTGTCGCTTCCGGCAAGGGTGCCGGTCCCGGCTATCGCGTCGACGGGGCACACCTCGATGCACTCGCCGCAGCCGGTGCACAGATCCGGCCGGACCAGCAGGGTGCCGCCGCGCGGGCGTATCGCCCGCTCCGGGCACGTCAGCAGGCACGCGCCGCAGCCCGCGCAGCGGTCGGTGACGTGCACGGGTGCCGCGCCGGCCGGCCCGTACCCCGTCACGACTGCCACCGGTAACCCCGGGGCGTCACCATGCGCCCGGCGATCGCCCGGGTCGCGGTGTTGCCGACCGTCACCACGGTCATCATGTCGACGGTCGCGGGATCGAGCGCGCCGAGCGTGGTGAGTGTGGCGTGCTCGTCGGGGCGGCTGGCAGCGCGGACGACGCCGACGGGGGTACGCGGCGTCCGGTGCTCGGCGAGGATGCCGAGCGCTTTCGGCAGCTGCCAGTCCCGGCCCCGCGAGCGCGGGTTGTAGAAGGTCACCACGATGTCCGACTCGGCGGCCGCCCGTACCCGGTGCTCGATCACCTCCCACGGGGTGTGCAGATCCGACAGGCTGATGGAGACGTGGTCGTGGCCGAGCGGCGCGCCGAGGACCGCCGCCGCCGCCAGTGCGGCGGTGACGCCGGGGACGCCGACGACGTCGATCTCGCCGGTCGCCTCGGCGAGGGCGGGGGAGGCCATCGCGTAGACGCCCGCGTCGCCGCTGCCGATCAGCGCGACGGAGTGCCCCGCACGGGCCTCCGCCACGGCGGTACGGGCCCGCAACTCCTCGGCGCCCAGCCCGGATTCCAGCACCCGGGTGCCGGGCCGCAGCAGGTCGCGGATCTGCTCGACGTACTGGTCCAGGCCGACCAGCACCGACGCCCTGCGCAGTTCGGCCCGGGCGCGCGGGGTGAGAAGGTCACGCGCGCCCGGACCGATCCCCACGACGGACAGCCGGCCGCGCGGGCGGCGCCGCGCCACGGCGGCGGTGGCCATGGCGGGACGGCCTTGCGGCGCCGACTTGGCTTTGGGCACCAGGAGTTCGTACCCCTCGCCCGCGACGGCCAGCGCGGCGGCCTCCGCGACGGAGGGGGTGCCGACGGCGGCGCGCGGCGCGTCGGAGGGGTTGGGCACCTCGATGCCGGCGAGCACCTCGGCGGGGTACGTGCGCAGCGGCACCCGCAGCCGGTCGGCGGCGGCGAGCAGCCCGGGCTCACCGGCCTTGGCGTCGACGGTCGCCAGTTCCGTGACGGAGCGCGCGGAGAGCCCCGCGTCGTCGAGGACCCCCTCGATGAGCTCGAGCACTTCGTCACCGCACACGCCGCTGCTCGCCCCGACCCCGATCACCAGCGACGGCGGTCGCAGCACGACATCGCCGGGGCCGAGCGGGATGACCTGGTCCGTCACCCAGAGGGTGGGCGGCGCCGCGGCGGTGTCACCGGCCGCCGGGAGGTAGGGGCCCGCGCCGCCTCCGGGCGGTGTGACATGCGGCGGGAGGGCGGGCAGCGGCCACTGCGCCGTCGCGCGCAGGGTGACCGGGGCGCCGTCGAGGAGGGCGCGGGTGACCGCCGCCACCGCGCCCTCGACCGGCCAGCCGAGCGTGTCCAGGCCGGGTATCCCGGCGGCGTCCGTCGCCGTGGTGATCACGGGCCGGCAGCCGGGCAGCACGTCGGCCACCGCGCCCGCCAGTTCGTTCGCACCGCCCGCGTGACCGCCCAGCAGCGCCACCGCGTACTGCTGTGCCTCGTCCACGCACACCACGCCCGGATCGGTGGCCTTGCCGGCCAGCAGCGGGGCGAGGAGGCGGACGGTGGCGCCGGTGGCGAGGAAGCAGACCAGTTCGTCGCACTCGGCGAACGCCCGCTCGACGGCCTCGCGGACGGTCGGGCCGGTGTAGCTGCGGGTACGGTCCGGCCATGCCGCGGCCAGCCGGTCGCGGGCCGTGGCGCCTGCCGCGGTGGCGGAGATGAGGCCGATCACGGTGTGGCTCCTTCTGCGGGGTCGGGGAAATCGGATGCCGGGTGTGGTGCCGGGGCGGTGCCCCAGAGGACGAAGACGGGGTTGGTGGCGGAGAGCCGGGTCACCTCGCCCGGCAGCGGTGACAGCCGGGAGGAGTGCAGCAGTACGCCGTCCGGGGCCAGCCCGGCCCCGGCGAGGGCCGCCCGCACTTCGGGCACCCGGTCGAGCGCGGCGAGCGTGACCACGACGCAGCGGCGGGCACGGCGTGCGCAGGCCGCCACGATCGCCGGCAGCTGCCGCCCGCCGCCGCCGACGAAGACGGCGTCCGGATCGGGGAGTTCACCCAGCACATCGGGTGCGCTGCCGTGCACGGTCTCGATGTCGACGCCGTGCGCGGCGGCGTTCGCACGGACGCGTTCGACGCCCTCGGCGGTCCGCTCGACGGCGATCGCCGCCGCGCCGAGTCGCGCGCATTCCACGGCCACCGAACCGCTGCCCGCGCCGATGTCCCAGACGAGGTCCCCGGTGGCCGGCCCCAGCCGGGCGAGGGCGAGGGCGCGTACCTCGTACTTGGTGACCATCGAGTCGCGGTGCGCGAACTCCGTCTCCGGCAGCGCCCATCGGCCCGGTGCGGACCGGCCGCCGGCGAGGGTGCGCTGCGCGGGCGCCACGGCGCGGGTCTCGTCGAGGCAGAGGACGAGGCTGACGGGGTCGGGCCAGACACGGGCGGCGGCCTCGGCGGGGGAGAGGCGTTCGACGTGTTCGTCCGCGCTGCCGAGGGCGGTGGCGACGACGAGGGTGCGGGGGATGCCGGTACGGGCGAGGGCGGCGCCCAGTTCGGCGGGGCCGCAGCCGGGGCCGGTGAGCACCGCCGTCTTGTGATGCGCGCGGCAGACGTTGAGGGCGGTGCGCGGGTCGCGCCCGTGCGCGCTGACGACGGCGGCGTCGTCCCACGGCAGCCCGGCGCGGGCAAACGCGACGGCGACGGCGGGCGCGGAGGGCAGTACTTGGAGCGCCGCGGGGCCGAAGCGGCCGGCGAGCGCCCGTACGATGCCGAAGAAGCCGGGATCGCCCGAGGCGAGCACGACGACGCCGGCGCCGGGCACGGCAAGGTGGGCCTCGACCGCGTCGAGGGCCGGAGACAGCGCCCCCAGGACGAAGCGCTCCGCTCCGGCGGGAACCGGCGCCGCGTCCAGATGCCGCCGCGCGCCCACGACCAGGGTCGCCCCGGCCAACGCCGCGTCCCGGCCCGGCCCTTGGAGCTCTGCGTCCGCGCCCGCGTCCGTACCGGTGCCGGTGCCCGTGCCGATGACTGTGATCACGGCAGCAGCCCCCCGCGTACGGCCGACGACCCGGCCGAGGCGATCACCGTCCGGCCGGTGAAGTCCACCATCGCCGCCTCAGCCGTCATCGCGTGCTCCGTGAAGCGGGCCAGGACCTCCGCGACACGGCGGCACAGCTCCGTGCCGGCGGCCTCCAGCAGCCCGGCCGAGTCCCACAGTTCGAAGGCGTGCCGGGCGGTGTTCGCGTGGGCGACCTGCTCGGTGACCGCAGCCGGGCCGCCGGCGGTGCGGGTGATGTCGGCGAGCACACCGGGGTCGACCTTCGAGCGGGTGTAGTGGGTCATCAGGATGCCGGAGGCCAGCTTCGTCAGCTTCCCCGCCATGCCGACGAAGACGACGTGCGGAACCCCGCCCTCCACCGCACGCCGCAGGGCGGCACCCGTGAAGTCGCCGACCTCGACGAAGCTCACGCCGGGCAGTTGCGGCAGCAGCTCCATCGCGCCCTTCTCCGTACGGCCGCCCGTGCACAGGACCACGGCCGGGACGTGTTGCGCGGCGGCCACCGAGACCGCCTGTTCGACGCTCGCCCGCCACGAGGCGGTGGAGAAGGGCCGTACGATCCCCGTCGTCCCGAGGATCGAGATGCCGCCCAGAATGCCGAGCTTGGCGTTGGTCGTCTTCCGTGCCCGCAGCTCGCCGTCCGGCACGCTGATGGTGACGTCGACGCCGCGCGCGTCGACGTCGATGACCTCCCCGACCGCCTGGTTGATCATGCTCCGGGGTACCGGATTGATCGCCGGGCCGCCCACCTCCAGGCCGAGGCCGGGCCGCGTGACCACGCCGACGCCGACGCCTCCGTGCAGCGCGAGGCCCGGCGCACCGCGCCAGCTCACCGTGGCCGTCAGCCGTGAGCCGTGGGTGACGTCGGGGTCGTCGCCCGCGTCCTTCACCACGACCGACTCCGTACGGCCCTGCCGCAGCTCGGCCGACTCCTCGACCGCGAAGGTCACCCGCCGCCCCGAGGGGAGCGCGACCTCCACCCACGGCTGTGCCTCGCCCGTCGCCAGATAGAGCGCGGCGGCGCGGGCGGCGGCCGAGGCGCAGGTACCCGTGGTCCAGCCGGTACGCAGGGCCTTGGGGCGCGCCTTCGCGGTGCGCGGCAGATCCGGTTCGCGCAGGTCGGGTTCGCCCGGCCGGGGTTCGCCCGGCCGGTGCGGGGGAATGTCGTCCGCGGTCATGTGTCAGCCGTCCGCGGCCGTTCGGGCCGCCCGCAGGGCGCGCCGTGCCTCGGGGTCCGCCCGCCGGAAACCGTGGAAGTGCCCCGGGTGGTAGAGGTGCGACCGGGTGCCGGTGGCCGACAGCGCGGGGCCGACCAGGAAGAGGGTGTGCTTCCAGAGCTTGTGCTCCTTGACCGTCTCCGCCAGCGTGCCGATCGTGCAGCGCAGCACCAGCTCCTCCGGCCATGTCGCCTGGTAGGCGATGACCACGGGGGTGTCCGTCGGGTAGCCGCCCTCCAGCAGTTCGGCCGTCAGCTGACCCGAGCGTGCCGCGGACAGGAAGAGCGCCATCGTCGTGCCGTGCCGCGCGAACTCCCGCACTTCCTCACCCGGCGGCATCGGCGTCTTGCCGCCGCCCAGCCGGGTCAGGATCACGGACTGAGCGACCTCCGGGATCGTCAGCTCCCGGCCCACCAGCGCCGCCACCGCCGAGAAGGCCGACACCCCGGGCACGATCTCCACCTCGATGCCCAGCTCCGCGCACCGGTCGCACTGTTCCTGCGTGCCGCCCCACAGTGCCGGGTCGCCGGAGTGGATACGGGCCACCCGCAGCCCCGCGCGATGCGCCCGCGCGTACACGGCCATGACGTCCTCCAGGGACATCGTCGCCGAGTCCAGGACCTCGGCGTCGCCGCGCGCGTGCCGCAGCACTTCCTCCTGCACCAGGCTGGCGGCCCAGATGACGATGTCGGCCTCGGCGATGGCCCGTACCGCGCGGAGGGTCAACAGGTCGGCGGCGCCCGGCCCGGCGCCCACGATGGTCACCTTGGCGCCGGGTGCGGTGCCGTGCGGGGAGCCGGCGGTCACAGTTTGCCTCCTCGGGAGCCCCGCCGGGCGGGGGCGATCAGGGTGGAGAGATACGGCAGTGGCGCGTCCGGCGCGGTCAGTTCGGCGGCCGGCCGGATGGACTCGCCGGGCAGGCCCAGCGCCGAGCCCCACACCGCGCCGTCCGTACGGCCGGTGTCGCGCAGCGCGTCCGCGACCTCGGCGGCCAGTCGCCCGAACTTGTAGGCCACCACCGTCCCCGGTCCCTCCAGCGCCTCCTTCAGCACGCTGGTCCCGGCCGTGACGGGGACCAGCGTCAGCGGCTCCGTCCCCTCCGTGAGCACGGCGCCGCTACGGGCGGCCAGGTCCTGCATCGCCGTGATGCCCGGAACGGTCTCCACCACCAGTCCCGGCAGCAACTCGCCCACCGTCTGGGCGAGATAGCTGAAGGTGGAATAGACGTTGGGGTCGCCGATGGTCGCGAAGGCCACCGTGCGGTGGGTGCCGAGCAGTTCGGCCACCCGCGCGCCCGCCGCGTCCCACGCGGCTTCCCTGCGGCCGCGGTCGCTGCGCTCGTTCAGCGCGAAGACGACGCGGACGACCCGCGCGGCGTCGACGTAGTGCAGCACGGTCGCCTCGGCACGGCCCGTACCGCCGTCCTCCATCACGGGTACGACGACGGCGTCCGCGTCGCGCAGTGCGTTGACGCCCTTCACGGTGACCAACTCCGGGTCGCCGGGGCCGACCCCCACCCCGATCAGCCTGCTCATGCGGTACACCTCTCTACGAACCGGCGGGCCATCTCCGGTGCGGCGGCCCAGTGCACATGGAGATAGGAGGCGTGCACGTTTCCTTCCGCGCCGCCCACGAAGCCTTCCGTACGACGCTCGGGACGCACCAGCCCCCAGGCGGGCTCGCCTCCCGCACCGGGCGTGAGGACGGTGCGGTGGAACTCATGGCCCCGGACCCGCGATCCGGCCACCGCCAGCGCGCTGTCGCCGACGGCGACGGCCTCGCGATAGCCGAGCGTGAGCCGTTCGGTCATCCGGGCGGTGGCGTCCAGTACGCCGCACATCGGCCTGCCGTCCAGCTCGCGGGAGAGATAGAGCAGTCCGGCACACTCGGCCGCCACGGGTCCGCCCGCGGCGGCGAGTTCGGTGACGGCGGTGCGGAGCGGCTGGTTCGCGGACAGCTCCGGCCCGTAGACCTCGGGGAAACCGCCGCCGATGACGAGGCCGCGGGTGCGGTCGGGCAGCGTCTCGTCGTGCAGCGGGTCGAAGGGGACGACCTCCGCGCCGGCGGCGTGCAGCAGTTCCGCGTGCTCCGCGTAGGAGAAGGTGAACGCGGCGCCCGCGGCGACGGCGACGCGTGGCCGCTCCGCCCGGGTCTCCGGGGCGGGCTCACCGGTTTCGGCCGCAGCGTCCCACGGACCCGCCCCCAACGCGGGCGCGCCGCGCGCCAGCGAGAGCAGCGCCTCGAGGTCGCACCCCTCCCGTACCAGCGCGGCCTGCGCGGCCACCGCCGCGACCGCCTCGGCGCGCCGCTCGGCGACCGGCACCAGCCCGAGGTGCCGGGACGGTGTGTCCACCGCCGCCGCCCGCCGCAGCACCCCCAGCACCGGCACTCCGGCTCCGTCCAGCGCCTCCCGCAGCAGCTCCTCGTGGCGGTCCGAGCCGACCTTGTTCAGCAGCACCCCCGCGACCCGTACCGCCGGGTCCCAGGACGCGAAGCCGTGCACCAGCGCCGCGACCGACCGGGACTGCGAGGAGGCGTCCACGACCAGCACGACCGGAGCCCGCAGCAGCTTCGCCACATGCGCGGTCGAGGCCAGTTCACCCTCACCGCCCACGCCGTCGAACAGGCCCATCACGCCTTCGATGACGGCCAGTCGGGCCCCGGCCGCGCCGTGTGCGAAGAGCGGGGCGATCCGCTCCGGGCCGCACAGATACGCGTCGAGGTTCCGTCCCGGCCGCCCGGTGGCCAGTGCGTGGTAGCCCGGGTCGATGTAGTCGGGTCCCACCTTGTGCGGGGAGACGCTCAGCCCTGCCCCGGCGAAGGCGGCCATCAGTCCGGTGGCGACGGTCGTCTTGCCGCTGCCGGAGGAGGGCGCGGCGATGACGAGGCGGGGGACGTTCACGTGTTCACCACTCGATGCCCCGCTGGCCCTTCTGGCCCGTGTCCATCGGGTGCTTGACCTTGGACATATCGGTGACCAGATCGGCGGCGTCGATGAGCCTTCCCGGCGCGTTGCGGCCGGTGATGACCACGTGCTGGGCGCCGGGCCGGTCACGCAGCACGGCGATCACCTCGTCGGTGTCGACCCAGCCCCAGTGCATCGGATAGGCGAACTCGTCGAGTACGTACAGCCGGTACGTCTGCGCGGCGAGGTCCCGCTTGACCTGCTCCCAGCCCTCGCGTGCCGCGTCCTCACTGCTCATCTCGCCGTCCCGCTGGATCCAGGACCAGCCCTCGCCCATCTTGTGCCAGGCCACCGAGCCGCCTTCGCCGCTCGCGCCCAGCACCCGCAGGGCCCGCTCCTCGCCGACCTTCCACTTCGCCGACTTCACGAACTGGAAAACACCGATCGGCCAGCCCTGGTTCCAGGCCCGCAGCGCGAGCCCGAAAGCGGCCGTGGACTTGCCCTTGCCGACGCCGGTGTGTACGACCACGAGCGGACGGTTGCGGCGCTGACGCGTCGTCAGTCCGTCCGCCGGTACGGTGCTCGGCTGTCCCTTCGGCATTACGCGGCCCTCCGTGTCTGCGGCTGCCGGTGAGTTCCGGTGGCGTCCCGTACGAGGTCGGTGACGGCCTCGGCGCGCAACTCCTCCAGCGTCACGCCCGTACCGCCCAGGTCCCGGGCGAGGGCGCCGGCGAGGCCGAGCCGAACCGGCCCGGCCTCGCAGTCGACGACCACCGACGCCGTGCCGTCCGCCGCCAGCAGGCGAGCCGCGCGCTGCGCCAGCGCC